>JAJYJE010000042.1 GCA_021789715.1 bacterium
GGGCACCGTTACGCTGCCGTCTTTTTGCTGGTAATTTTCCAGCACGGCAATTAGAATGCGCGGGCTGGCAATAACCGTGTTGTTGAGGGTAAAAACGTGCTTGATCTTTCCGTCGGCGGCTTTGTAGCGGATGTTGAGGCGGCGGGATTGCCAATCGGTCAAATTGGAATCCGAGTGGGTTTCGCCGTAATCGCCGCGCGAAGGCATCCAGGTTTCAATGTCGTACATTTTGTATTTGCCAGCGCCCATATCTCCGGTGCAGATGTTGAGCACGCGGTGCGGCAGCTTAAGGTCAATAAGCATTTCCTCCGCTATTTCCCTCATATCTTCAAGCCATTTGTCGCCTTCGATTATATCGGCTTTGCACAGGACAACTTGTTCTACTTTCATGAATTCGTGGATGCGGTAAATGCCCCGCGTGTCTTTGCCGTAACTGCCCACTTCGCTGCGGTAGCAAGACGAAACGCCGCATAGTTTGACCGGCAGGTCTTTTTCTTCCAGCAGCCGGTCGCTGTAATAGGCCAGCAAGCTTGGTTCGGAGGTGCCGGCAAGGTAAGTTTGTTCTTCGCCTTCGCGGCCGGCCAGCTTATAAATTTCTTCCTGGCCAAACGGAAAGTGGCCGCTGCCGAACAGGGCGAAATCGCGCACCAGCACCGGCGGGACCATCAGCGTAAAACCTTTTTTTTGCATTTTCTGGAGCGCGTGCTGGATAAGGCCGTACTGCATCAGCACTGCCTCGTTTTTAAGGTAGTAGCCGCGGAAGCCCGAAGTTTTTACGCCCGCTTCGGTGTCAATCAGGTCCAGGTTTTTTCCCAAGGCAATGTGATCCTTAATTTCAAAATCAAATTTGGTCGGCACTTCGGCTACCTTGGCCTTGTCATCGGGGTTAATGTGGCCGGTTTTTTCGCTCCAATAGCTCCAGGGTACGTTGCCGGATGAGTCTGGTCCGATGGGAGTCTCCGGACTGGGGATGTTCGGCGTGCGCGCCAGGAGGTTATTATACTGCTCTTCCGTGGCCCTGAGCCCGTCTTTTAATCCGTCGCTTTTTTGGTCGACTTCTTTCATTTCGAGCAGCTTGGTCTTTTTTTCTTCCGCTGACAGTTTGCCGATCTCCTTGGAAAATTTGTGTTTGGTCGCCTGCAGGCTTTCCAGTTCGGTCAGCAGATCGCGGCGCTGCATGTCGAGGTCGAGCAGCTGGTCAAGGTCCAAGTCGATGCGCTTGTCTTTAATCGCCTTTTTCACTTTGTCGGGGTTTTCCCGGATGAATTTGATGTCGAGCATAAAGTAGTAGTTAGTAAATAGTATTTAGTAGTTAGGGGGATCTAAGCTTGCGGTCCGGTAATTCAGGCGGCTACGACGATAAAAATCGCTTGATATTTTCCAGGGCGGCGCGACGGTAGCCGATGCGGCTTTCTTCATCTTCGGTCAAATCGTAAAACCATTTGTTGAGCGAAGTGATGAATAATAGCGAGCGGTAGGGAAAATGCGGCATTAATTTGTCGTAAGGCATTTCCGGCACCATGCCGGAAATTTCTCCGCCGGCGGTTTTAATATCGTGTTGCGATAACGCCAAGGCCAGCACCACGTGCATTCTCGCTTTTCGGCCGCCGCCTTTCAAATCCCCCATCCGTCCGATTATCGTGTCAATAATTTCCTGATCTGAAGCAGCGTGTCCGTTAATCCGGTGCGCATGCGTTCCGGGCCAGTTACCAAGCGCCGGAATTTCAAATCCGGCATCGTCAGCCAAAGTCGGAATATGCGTCCGCTTAAAGTAGAACCTGGCTTTTAATGCGGCGTTTTCCTCCACAGTCTCCCCTGTTTCTTCCGGTTGTTCGCTGATATGCAAATCCGTGGGTGTGAGAATTTTGATGCCGCTGCCTGCTAAAAATTTCCGATAATGATCCAGCTTGCTGGGATTCGTTGTGCCGATAAAGAGCTCCATGTGACAGTAATCCTAGATAATTCAAAATTGAAATATTATTTTGAATACCCTTATATTGCCAATTCTTCAATTTTCCACTGGGTATTAATATGCCGGTGCCTGTCACTTCGTCTTCATCGGCGGAAAAATTACTGTTTCGCGGATGGATCGGTCGCAGAGCACGGCAAATAGCCTCTCGGAAATGCCAAAGCCCGCGCACGGCGGCATGCCGTATTCCATGGCTTCCAAATAGTCAAAGTCAATAAACTGCGCTTCCTGGTCCCCCGCCTCGCGCAGCTTCATTTGTTCCTCAAAGCGCACACGCTGATCAATGGGGTCGTTCAATTCGCCGAAACCCTTGCCCAGTTCTGACCCGCAGGCCAAAATTTGCAGGCGCTGCACGGCTTTGGGGTTATTTGGGTCGCGCTTGGCCAAGGGTTCTATTTCCACAGGCTGGTTAATCAGAAACGCGGGCTGTAAAGAAATTTCCGGCAGCGGGCGAATTTTCTTTTTAAAAATAAGATCAATGAGCCGCCCTTTGCTGTGGGACTGCTCAAAGCTAATGTTGTTTTTTGCGGCGAACGACTTTAGCTCATCAACCGAAACATCGTTTAAATCCAGGCCGGCGTGTTTTTTGAACAATTCGAAGTAGTCAAGACGCGGCCATGTTCCGCCCCAGTTGATAGTTTGCCCGTGGTAGGATCGTTCTAGAGTGCCGAACGTTTCTTGAATTACGTACTGGTACATTTCCTGAACGAATTGCAAAAGCTTTTCAAAATCCCCGTACGCCCAATAGAATTCCAATTGGGTGTAGTCCTGCAGGTGTTCGGTATCAATGCCTTCGTTGCGGAAAATGCGTCCGATTTCAAAAACCTTTTCATAGCCGGCCACAAGCATTTTTTTGAGCGGCAGTTCCAGGCTGATGCGCAGGTAAAAATCGCGGTCTAAGGCGTTGTGGTGAGTGATGAACGGTTCGGCCTCGGCGCCGCCGGGGACGGCTTCCAATACCGGCATTTCCAGTTCCAAAAAACCCCGGTCGCTCAGGAAGCGGCGGAACGAGCTCCAGAATTTCGCTTTTCTGATAAAAATTTCCTTTGTTTCCGGGTTAAGCAAAATGTCCAGATAGCGCTGGCGCAGCTTGGTTTCCTCATCGGCCAGGCCGTAGTGCTCCGACGGCAGCGGCAGCAGGCTCTTGGCCAGAAGCTTGTAAGCCGCCGCTTGCAGGGTTTTTTCTCCGGTTTTGGTAGTAAAGAGCTTGCCGGTTACCTCGATAAAATCTCCTATATCGAAATAATCAAGCAAGAGCTGGAATGCCGGCTCCCCCAGCTCGTCTTTTTTGAATAAAACTTGGATCCGTGCCGTGCCGTCGTTTATGTTCGCGAAAATCAGTTTGCCCATATCGCGCCAGGAGCGGACACGGCCCGCCAGCGTTACGGCCGATCCGCCTTGGTTTAACTTTTCAAAGCTTTCGAGAACTTGGGCGTTGCTATGGGTCCGGCCGGTTTTTGGCGGATAGGGGTCAATGCCGGCGGCTTTTAAGCCTGCTAGCTTTTTGCGCCGCGCGGCAATAATATCTTCTAGTCTTTCGTTCATAAGTATAGATTTAAGGTTGCAGATTGTACCTGTTTTTTTATCTTAAATCTCGCGATAATTATTTATATTATATCAAAATCGGCCATTTTAAGCAAAACGCGGGCCATACGGCCCGCGCCACTTTGCGAAAGCGGTTCGGCTAGATAATTTTAATGCTTTCGCTGGTCGTTTTAACCGCTTTTAAAACGCGCTCGATCGCCTGTTCGAAGAGCGACCAGGAATTTTGTAGAAGCGCGTGTTTCTCCGGCGCAGCGTCGAAAAATTCCAGATTAAAATCCAGTCGGGTTTTGCGTTTATCAATTTCGGTTAATTCGTAAAACGCCATTCCTCTGAGTCCGGCCACATCTATTCCGATGCCGAATTCCCTGGGCGGGTTATAAGCCAAAACTTCGCCGTCAAATTCCACAAGGTTGGAAATTTTTTGATGAAATTTTGAACCGACCGGGTCATGAAAATCGCGGTTGTTGCGAAAATCAATTTTCGCCTCCTGTTCGTTCCAAAGACGAGGCAAATGCTGTTCGTCCGTAATGCACTGGAATACGAGTTGGAGAGGCGCATCGATGAGTTCTGAATATTGTTTCTGCATACAATTTTCCAGAATCAGGGCCGTTTCCGGCCCGTGCGTCTAAAGGAGCTGCTATTTATTTTTTGCCTGCTCCCGCGCAGTTATTGCATGGGCACCAGGCATAGTAACTGCTGTTCTGTCAAGTAAAAACACGGACCATTATGCGCGGTCCGCGTTTCCTTTATTCGATTGATATAATTTCGTAATCCATTTCCCCCGCCGGCGCGGCAACTTTGAATTTTTCTCCGGCTTTTCGTCCTAGCAGCGCCTTGCCGACAGCCGATTCGTTGGAAATTTTGCCTTCCTTGGGGTTTGCTTCGTTGCTGCCGACAATGGTATATTTGCGTTCGCTGCCGTTAACTTTGATTACCGCTGTGGAACCGATGCTGACGGTATTGTGGTGGCCGCCGTTGGTGCTGATAATTTCGGCGTTTTTGATCATATCCTCAATTTCCTGGACGCGGCCTTCAATAAAACTTTGTTCCTCGCGCGCCTGGGCGTAATCGGCGTTCTCGGACAAGTCGCCGTGGCTGGCGGCTTCGCGGATGCGCTCAATCACATCCGGCCGCTTCTTGTTGATGAGTTCCTTAAGTTCTTGGTTAAGTTTTTCCAGCCCCTCGGGGGTCAGGAGATATTTCTTGGACATAGTAATTTTACGGAGTAAGGATGGAATACGGATTTACGGAAGGAACATTTGGTTCCGTATATCCGTACGTTTCCGCATTCCGTAAAGTTTATTTGTAAGCTAGCGTAAATGATACTGTAAATTTATACTCGTGTCAATGCGTAATCCATAAGCTCACGCAGCCGGCTTCCGTATTCCCTGCCGGCGGCGGGTTATAGCGCCCAGTAGTTTAACAAGCCCCACACGATCGTGATAATTATGAATATTGTGGTTATAAATATGCCTATCTGGTTTGCTTCGCGCCAGGCTTTGTAAGAACTATAGAGCCAGAATATTTGCGAAACTAACGCCGCGATAAGCCCGTATTGCGGAAGTTTGAACGCGGTCAACGCAAATCCCAAAACGGTAAAAAAGGTTAAGCAGACCTGCACGAATGCGTTAAAGCCGGTTTTGTTATGCATTTTATATGTCCAGATTTTTGACCGTCTTGGCGTGCGTCGTAATAAACCGCTTGCGCGGGGCGACTTCGTCTCCCATCAAGACCTCGAAAATTTCGGAAATTTTTTCCGCGTCTTCGATTTTTACTTGGAGCATCACGCGGTTTTTGGGGTCCATGGTCGTTTCCCAAAGCTGGCCGGGATTCATTTCGCCCAAGCCTTTGTAGCGCTGGATCGTGTATTTAACTCCGTCAATTTGTCCGCCGGTGGTTTCCTCTACCGTGGAGGGCTCGCTTTCGCCGCCGGTCTCCGGCGCTTCCGCGCTTTCGGTTTTCATTTTTTTGCTTTTAGCCTGCTTGCCGGCTTTCGCTTCCGCTACCATCTCCTTTAAAATTTTATCCCGCTCCTCATCCGAAAACGCGTAATTGGCGTTTTTCCCCACGCGGATTTGAAACAGCGGCGGTTGGGCAATGTATAGGTGGCCGTTCTTGATAATGTCGGGGAAATAACGGTAAAACAAGGTGAGCAGCAGCGTGCGGATGTGCGCGCCGTCCACGTCGGCATCGGTCATGATGATAATGCGGTGGTAACGGAGCTTGGACACGTCGTACAAATCGCCGACGCCGGTGCCAAAGGCGATGACGAGGTTTTTAATCTCCTGCGACGACAACATTTTGTCAAGGCGGGCGCGCTCCACATTCAAAATCTTGCCGCGGAGCGGCAAAATGGCCTGAAAGCGGCGGTCGCGGCCCTGCTTGGCTGAGCCGCCGGCGCTATCGCCCTCCACAATATACAATTCGCAATTGGCCGGGTCGCTCTCGCTGCAGTCGGCCAGCTTGCCCGGCAGCGCCAGGCCTTCGAGTACGCCTTTGCGGATTACGGAGTCGCGCGCGGCGCGCGCGGCCAAACGGGCTTTGGCGGCCAGGACCACTTTTTCTAT
The DNA here is from genome assembly GCA_021789715.1 of bacterium. GTDB lineage: Bacteria > Patescibacteriota > Doudnabacteria > UBA920 > UBA920 > JAJYJE01. The sequence continues at coordinate 6,082 of JAJYJE010000042.1, forward strand.
GATTTTTCCCGCGTCGCCCGGATGTTCTTCCAAATAGATTTCCAAAGCCTCGCTGACTACGGCTTCCACGGCGGTGCGGACTTCGGGATTGCCGAGTTTGGCTTTGGTTTGGCCTTCAAATTGCGGATTCGGGAGTTTTACGGAAATGATGGCCACCAAGCCTTCGCGCATATCTTCGCCGGTAAGTTTTTCGCTTTCCTTAACGTAGCCGTTTTTGGCAGCGTAATTATTGATGGAGCGGGTTAAGGCGGCGCGGAAGCCGGTTACATGCATCCCGCCTTCCGGATTGAATTCATTATTGGCGTAGGCCAGTATGCGCTCGTCGTAGTCGTCGGTGTACTGGATAGCCAGTTCGACCATGATGTCATCTATGGTTTTGTTAATATAAATCGGCGCGCTCTTTATTTTTTTATTGCGGTTAATTTGCTTAATATAACTGACCAGGCCGCCTTCAAAATAATACTGGTAGGTTAGCCCGGCTCTTTCATCCGTTATGATGAAGTGCAAACCTTTAGTCAAATAGGCCTGGCTGCGGAGGTGTTCCAGTACAGTCTTAAATTTAAATTCCGTAATCGGGAAAATCGAACCGTCCGGGTAGAAGGTGATGCTGGTTCCGGTCGGGTCCGGGTCGTTCTTGTCGACTTTGCCAATAGCTTTTACCGGACCTTGGGGTTTGCCGATTTTATATTTTTGCTCGTAGATTTTACCGTCGGAACTTTTTACTTGTGCGATCATGTTTGTGGATAGGGCGTTCACTACGGCCGCGCCCACGCCATGGAGACCGCCGGAAACTTTATAGCCGGAAGCGTCGCCGCCGAACTTGCCTCCGGCATGCAGTACTGTCAAAACCGTTTCCAGAGCCGATTTCTTGGTTGTCTTGTGAGTGTCAACCGGGATACCGCGCCCGTTGTCCACTACCGTAACGCCGCCGTCCTTTTGCAGGAGTACGTCGATCTTTGTGGCGTAGCCGGCCATGGCTTCGTCTACCGAGTTGTCCACGATTTCCCAAATCAAATGGTGAAGACCGGTCTCGCTGGTTGAGCCGATGTACATGCCGGGACGCTTGCGCACCGGCTCTAATCCTTCGAGTACGGTAATGTTTTCCGATGTGTAACCGTTGGCGGGTTTCTTGGTCTTTTCCGAAGTTTTTGGCATGAGATTATAATGTTTCCGATTAAGCTTGCCTAAGCATCGTTCCGCTTAATTTTGTTCGCGCATCCGTTTGCAAAAAGCAGGGATTTTGGGCAAAATCTCTGCCTTAATTCCTGTAAATATTATAGCAACTTTTGGGGTAAAAATCCACTTGAGTTATCCACTTTTTTTGGCTTGATTAAGCGTTAAAATAACACCCCAGCCGCGGCTGGGGTGTTTGTGGAAAAATAAGGATTTTTTATGATTTTAAACGACTAGCGGCCGCGGGCTATCGCAAGCAGCTGTCGGGCGTCGTCATTTCGCCATGGCATGTACAGTGCTCGGGCTATCTTAGCTCGGCGTTGTAAATGCGATGGGTTTCGTCGTACAATTTTTGCTGGAGCGGCTCCACTTCCTCGGTCTTCAGCGTGCGCTCCGGGCTGCGGTAGACCACGCGGTAGGTGTAACTGGTTTTGTCCGGGCCGAATTTTGCGGCGTTTTCATATTTATCCAGCAGTTCGACTTGTTCCACCAAATCGCCGCCAATTTCGCGAATCAAATCGAAATAGTTATTAGGCACGAAGTCGCTGTTTACGATGAACGAGATGTCGCGCGTGATCGGCGGGTATTTGCTGACCTCAACGAATTTTTGGCCAAGTTTAAGTTGTTTTTTGACGCGTTCGTCGTCGCTCCAGAGCAGGCGGATGTCAGTCAGCGACATGCTCACGATCGCCAATC
>JAJYJE010000043.1 GCA_021789715.1 bacterium
TTAGCAGGCTTTGGGCCGCCAATGGCGGCAAAGTAGCCGAAATGCCCGAACAGAACCGCGTCTACTTTAAATTTCACAATAAGCTTGCTTTGCGCGTTCCGTTAAAGCCGCATGTAAAACGGGTCCTCAAAACTTTGGACGCCATGGGTGTGAGTTATGTCGTGTTCAGCAATCATCCGCAAAAATTGATTATCACCGACATTAAACGCCTGGGCTTGCAAAGCCAACTTAAATCCGTACTCGGAAGGCCGGATGGAGACGACTCCCATATGAACAAACGCAGTAAGGAGCTACGCTTGTTAAAATACCTCCGCTCGCGCCGCATTAAACGTTCCGAGGTGCTATGCATCGGCGACACCATAGAAGAGATTGAAATTGCCCGAGAAGCAGGCTTTAAATGCGTGGCGGTAAGCGGCGGCAATTGCGACACCGCCAGACTGAGGAACCTAAATCCGGACTTTCTTGCGGCCAATCTTTTGCCAATTCCAAAAATAATCGCCAAACTCAATGCCACATCCAAAAATTAGCCTTATAGCGGCTATTTCCAAAAATCGCGTTCTGGGACGCAATAATGACTTAATCTGGCGCATCCCGGAGGATTTAAAACGCTTTAGGCAGCTTACGGAACACCACGCTATCATAATGGGCCGCAAAACTTACCAAAGCATCGGCCGGCCGCTGCCCAACCGGACTAACATTGTTATTAGCCGCGACCCCGGCTTCGACGCACCGGGCTGCATTGTCGTACATACTTTCAACGCGGGGATCGCCGAAGCAGCCAAAACAGAAATCCCATCCACCTTCGCTAAAGCCACATCGGAACTTAAGGAAAAGATAGCGGAACCGGAAATCTTCGTTATCGGCGGCGGACAAATTTTCCGGGAAGCGATAAAAGTGGCCGACAAGCTATACCTCACCATAATCGACCGGGAAACCAGCGGCGATGCCCACTTCCCCGCCTATGCGGATTTTAAAACGGTAAACAAAAGCGAAGCCAAAACTTTCCAAGGCCTGAGTTTCTGGCACGAAGACCTTGAACGCATTTATCCCCGCTGAGATCGGCACCGATCGAATACGAATAAACGCGGATCACGGGTCCGCGTTTATTTTTTGCAGTATTCCTGTTAATTCGTTTTACTTAGCCGGGACGTAGCCTTTTAAGTTGTCGGTGGAATAGCGGCCGGTCACTCTGTAATTCTGGCGCGGTTCACTGGAAAGCCTGGCAAAAGTCAGCTGGGCAATGGGCATGCCGGGATGCAGCACTATCGGCACGTTATTCAGGTTGCACAATTCTAACGCGACGTTTAAAAAGTGTCCGGGATTGATCAGTGCGGCGGAATTATGGACCAAAAGTCCGATGCGGGCCAGAGAGCTTTTGCCGTTAACCTCAATTAGGTAATGGTCGGAGCCGAAAAAATCCCTGGAATAACCCAAAATGGAGACGCCCGGATGCAGCACAAACACCTCTTTGTCCGTAAGCTTAACCTCGCGGGTTTTGGGGAAAACTTTTTTAACCGGATCGATGTAGGTGGACGAATGGGAATCGTTAACCAAAAATAAATTACCAAGCAAAATATCGTAGCTGGCCGGCTGGAGCCGCTTTTCTTCAAACGGCTTAAGCACAATTTCCCCGGTTTTCACGGCTTTTTTTATGTCGGTATCAGACAATATCATAATCTTTAAATCTTTCTATTTTTAAATCTTTAAATCCTCAGTATTCTACTACAGAAACTAAAAATTGACAAAGGCCGCATTATCCTATACCCTACCTGTATAATGCGTTTTGAATTTTCCACAACCTCCAAAAAAATGTCCAAGGCTGCTAATAAGCCGGGACTTTTTGCGGCTGGAAAAATCAAAATGTAGCAAGCTGATAAAACCTGCATTTTGATGGCCATCCGCAAAGGGTGGCTTTTTGTTTTCTCCGCCTCGCTTATCGAAAGGGGTGGGCGGGGCGGAGAAAACAATATGAATCAAAACATAAAATTGATCGGGCCCACCGACCGTTATTGCGCGGGCACGACCTGCGAAATCGCGGTTCTCGAAGAAGGGCAAATCATTATCCGACGGGCGGTCTTCTGCCGCTTTGACGTTGACGGAGCCACGGCAGCCGTCGAGCTCTACTACTGCGTGCAGGAACCTCGGCTAACCTGGCAAGGCAGCGTGCACCGGCCGACCCGCCACGGCACCATCACTAGATCTGCCGGCTTGGCAGCCGGGAGCATCTCACCATAAGGAGGCACTATAGCGTAAAACTGGAAAAAAGCGGGCATTCAGGACTTTCGCGGAACATATCTACCGCAAAAAAGTCCGGACCCGCTCTTTCTTTTCCCCTGCGCAGCTCTCCGGAGACTAGAATTTGACAAATGCAGCGATATAACCTAAAATACCGACAAATGCAGAAAATCAACTCTTTCAACAGCATTATCATTATTATTACCCCGAAAGCCGCGCAGGTTTCAGGAAGAGTTTTGTAACAAAAACTTTTAAACCCCGAAGCCGAAAACGGCTCGGGGTTTTTGTTTTACCTTATTTATATATCCCGGATATTTTTCAAACTCAGGATGGCAATAAGTTAAAATCCAGGACGACAAAAACGTTTTGTGGTCAGAAGATTGTCCAGGACAGTCTCTTGCCCGCAAGGCAAGCAAAAATTTTCCGGGCCTCGCGCGGGGCCCAGGCAACAATTCGCCGGTGATAACCGGAACAAATATTCCAAGGAGCGGAAAATGATTATAATAGAAAATCTGAGGCTTTCGGATGACACCGTAAGTTTTACCGCAGGACACATGGGAAAATTCGAAGGCCTGATCTACGAGCGGAACCCCTACAAGGAATTCCAAGACCTCACCGTCAAACTGACAAAAGTCGGCGATGTTTTTGGAAAAGACAACGTCGTATTCCTCATGATACAGCAATCCGGCCAGCGCGGCGTGGCCAGCTCGAGAGCGGAGTATGCCGCAATGTACAATTTTATGAAGAATGCGGCATCCCAGGCAGCCTTGTAGCCAGATTTGCCGACACGGCAGGCGGAAAATCACCCATCCGCCTGCCTTGTTTTTTAATTTCCCATAGCAGCTAAGTTTGCGAATTAGGCCAGTTCTTATGCCGTGAAAAATATTTGACAATGTTATTTTATTATCCTAGAATAACACTACCTATGCAAAATATTGCTTTAAATCTAATCTTAACCGCCCTGGCCAGCCTATTGCTTGGTCTCGTTCTTCTTACGCGCCCGAAGGCAGCGGAAGCGGTTTTGGTCAGATATAAGCGAAAGTAACCCTACCAAAAACGTCAAACCGCCAGCCTTCGGGGCCTGGCGGTATTTTAATTTGCGGCTTGATGACTGGACGGCAAGCGCGGCCAGTCATGAACTCACAAATCGGAGGTTAAATAAAAGTTATGATGCACATAGCATACGCTTTAGCCGCGGCCGGCTACAATCTGGAAAAAAGCCTTGCCGGTCCCGCCGGCTACGATTACGCCAGGTACTTCCAAGAGCAACGCCTGTTTTTGGTGCTGCTGAAAGAAGAGCCAAAGCATTCGGTTGCCGCCGAATGCGGCATCTAAACACGGCCAGCTTGACCGGCCAAACCCCCACCTGAGGGCGATCCGCGATATTCAAATCCAGCTCAAACAATATCCGGGTTGCCCTCCAACTTTTTTAATTAAGCGGGCGGCCGTAAAACCGCCTGATTTTAACACCCCGGCTTAACGCGCCGTCGTCTCCCCCTCGTCAAAGATCCCGAAAATCCATTACCTCTTCCCGCGGCCCGCCGGATTCCCCATGCAGAATTTCCTTGACCTTATTCTTAACCTCCGCAAGTTTAGTGTGAGATTTCACGTAATACGCGTCAACTTTCCAGTTCTGGGCCTTAATAAAATCCTCATTGCCCGACAAATTGCTTAATACAACCACGGGGGTATTTTTAATGCCTTCATCTGGGTATTCCCGTACTCTTTTTAACACTTCAAACCCGTCAAGCTTGGGCAAGAGCAAATCCAGCAAAATTACGTTGGGACGATGCACCAAGATCTTTTCTATCCCCTGCTCGCCGTCGTCCGCCGTAATGAAAGTAAATTCATAAGCCAAAAGGCCGTATAAGGATTTGCGGAAATCCATATCATCCTCAATAACCAGAATCTTTTTGCTTAAATCATCGTACACGGCAATAGGAGGTTAAATATAACAAAGGGATGGCGTGATCCTATTATAACAGAAAAACCGCCTAAGAGTTAGTTAGGCGGTTTAGTTGTGGATTTACAATTCGCGACAGCCGTTGATACTAAATCTTCACGCGGATTCCCGGCCCCATAGTCGCGTTAACAGTAACCGAGGCAATATACTGCCCCTTTAAGGCAGACGGCTTGTTGGATTGGACGCTGTTGATGAAAGCCTTGAAATTTTCCAACAGCTTTTCCGAATCAAAATTGCTCTTGCCGATAATTTGGTGGATATTGCCGCTGTCATCGTTCTTAAAGTCAACCTTGCCGCCGGCGATTTCGCGGATAACCTTGCCGATGTCCGGAGAAACGGTTCCTGTTTTGGGGTTAGGCATTAAGCCGCGAGGGCCTAAAATCTTCGCCACCTGGGCCAATTTTGGCATTAGGGCCGGTTCTGCCACGGCAATATCGAAATCCGTTTTTTCGGTTTCCTTAATTTTTTTAATCAAATCCTCGCCGCCAACCAAGCTTGCACCGGCATCCCTGGCTTCCTGCTCCTTGGCTTCGGTAACGAACGCGGCCACCTTTTTGGATTTGCCGGTGCCATGGGGTAGCTGGACCACGCCACGGACGGCCTGATCCGTCTTTTTGGCGTCAATGAAAGTGCGGACATGCACTTCAATGCTGCCGACGAACTTGGTATTTGCGGTCTTTTTAGCCAGTTCCACCGCCTCTTGCGGGGTGTATACTTTATCTTTTTCGACCAATTTGCCGTTGGCCTTAACTCGCTTGGCAATTTTTGCCATATATGTCCCTTTCGTGGTGATGACGAGCTAGCATCGATGCGTGCACGCGCTCTCCCACAAATAATGATTTAAAGATTTAAAAACAGATAAATAGAACGATTTTTAAGCATTCCTAATCTTTTTATTTTTGAATCTTTCTATTTTTAAATATACTTACGCTTGTTCGTCAGCCATAAACTTCTGGATATCCTTGACTGTGCTCATAAACTGGGCGGGGAAGATGATGGTAGAATTCTTTTCCACGGAAATTTCCGCCATAGTCTGGAGGTTCCTAAGCTGCAGGGCGATCGGATGCTGGGAAATCACGTCGGCGGCTTCGGAGAGTTTTTGCGCGGACATAAATTCGCCCTCGGCAGCGATAATTTTAGCGCGCTTTTCGCGCTCCGCCTCGGCCTGCTTGGCCATGGCGCGCTGCATATTCTCCGGCAGCTCAATATCTTTTATCTCGACCACCGATACCACCACGCCCCAGGGTTCGGTCCGTTCGTCTAAAACCTTGCGGATTTCCTGGTTAATGGAATCACGCTCGCTCAAAACTTCATCAAGCTGGAACCGGCCGACGATATTGCGGACGGTCGTCTGCGCGATCTGGTTAATCGCGGCCATAACATTCTCTATGGCTACAATGCTTTTAACCGCGTCCGTAACCTGATAATACGCTACCGCGGAAATATCCACCGAGACATTATCTTTGGTGATGATCTTTTGCGGCGGGATCGGCAAAGTTATAATGCGCAAATCGACCTTCTTAAGGCGGTCAATATACGGCACGACCATAGTCAGGCCGGGCTCGCGGAGGCCGACAATCTTGCCAAACCGGAACACCACGCCTTTCTCGTACTGCTGGACAACGCGCAGGCCCGGCAGGATAAGGAAGACAAAAATTATCAACACTAACCAAATTATGCCCATATGATTGCAGATTTAATGATTATAGTGATTTTGTGATTTAAAATCATCCAATCATCAAATCTCAAAATAAACTAATCGGTTACCTCGACCCCCATACTGCGGGCAGTGCCGCGGATAATCTTTTCAGCGGCTTCCAAGGTGGTAGCGTTCAAGTCCGGCATCTTCTTTTCCGCGATCTCGCGCACTTGCTTAGACGTAATCTTACCGACTTTGTTAAGCAACGGGTTGGCGCTGCCTTTTTGCAGGCCTATGGCCTTCATGATCAGGTTACTGGCCGGGGGAGTTTTTAAGATGAACGAATACGAACGATCCTCGTAAATGGTCATTACGATCGGAATCGTAATGTCGCCCATCTGCGCGGTGCGGTCATTGAATTCCTTAACGAACCCAGCGAGGTTAATGCCGTGGGGACCGAGCGCGGTACCCACCGGAGGGGCCGGAGTGGCTTTGCCGGCCGGCAGCTGGAGCTTAAGCTCCACTTTGACTTTCTTGGCCATAAATTAGTAGCTAGTAGTTAGTATTTAGTAGTTAGGACGGAATTCCATCCAAGTTTCAAACCTCGAGAAGCGCAAGGTTAGAAGCAGGGATAAAATTATAAATAGCCGGGCGACATCCAACGGGCAAGATGATTGCGACCACGAGCAGGCTAGTTCCGATAACCGAGTATGTTATGCTCCTGTAAGGATTTTTCATATTGTCCCGGATCTGGATCTTGAATAATTTTTGTGGCCTAGGATAATCATCAGCACAAAAATTTCCGGGATGGCATACTTTAGAATAGGACTTATAAGACGAGTGCGACTGATACGACCTATATCTTCTTCACCTGTAAAAAGTCCAACTCTACCGGCGTCTCGCGGCCGAATATGGTAACCATAACCTTGACTTTGCCGTGTGCTTCATCAATGTCCCCGACTTTACCTTCGTAATCCTTAAACGGGCCGTCCTGAATCTTGACCAGATCGCCCGCCGCGAATTCCACTTTAAACTTCGGCTCTTCCGCCCCCATGCGCTTCTTCAAATATGCCAATTCCTCTTCGGCAATAGGCGTAGGGATGGTTCCGCTGCCGACGAAACCGGTCACGTTAGGGGTATTGCGGACAACATACCACGAGTCATCGGTTACAATCATATCAACCAAAACATAACCCGGAAAAATCTTCTCTTCCACGGTCGTGCGCCTGCCGTCCTTAATCTTGATCTTTTTTTCCTTCGGCACGAGCGCGTCAAAAATCTTGTCCTGCATATTCATGGACTCGATTCTTTGCTTTAAGTTATAAGCCACGCTGTCCTCGTAGCCGCTGTATGTGTGCAGAACGTACCAATGACGCTCGCCGGTTACCTGCTGTCTGGCCATAAAAAATAAATTTGGAGGGGAAAACCCCAGCGAGGAGTGGCGGGGTTTTCCCCTTCCAACGCTCGCTAAAGCTCGCTGCCTCTCCTTTCCTTTCGTTGCCTCGGCCGCGAAGTAAATTCAACGGCCTCGGCACTACATTATCTAAAATAAACTGTTAAGGCTGCTATTAATACTACCACTTCACAATAAAATGTCGCCAAACGGACGTAGTATTTGCCAAAATGCCGCCAATAGCCTACAAAATCATTTTCCTGAATCTCAAACACGATTTCTCTGTTCCGCAACGCATATACCTTTTTATTCAGCGGCCAGAGCCACATAATCCCGTAATCGATGGAGTCAAGCAGGAAATGGCTCCAGCTGCCGAGCCAGAGCAGCAAGCCGACGGTTTTCCAGTAGGCAGCGGGGGCTAACAAATAAATCAACAGGCCAACTGCCAACCAAATTACCGGCGCGTGGCTGGTAAATTTCCTATGGTTATTCTCCTGATCCTTAACGAACCAGCGTCGTTCCTTAAAAAAACTAACGAAGGTGTCGAGATCCGGCGCAAAGCCGAAGAACATTCCCCAGTAGAGCAGTTGGCGGAGCTGGGAGGCGGGGGGATTCGGTGTGGTGATTTTTAAAAGGGCTTCAGCGGTCAAGAAACCCGCGGCAATATG
>JAJYJE010000044.1 GCA_021789715.1 bacterium
ACCAGATACTGGGACGACATGCCGTACAGCGAAGCGGCCACCGTATAGGTGGCCACCCCGGACGCGTCATTGTCGGCCACGGCCGTAATTAAGCCCGGTCCCATTACGGCAAGGAAAAACAGCAGGTGGACTTTATAGCGCTGCCAAAAGTCTTTCATAATACTCCGAAAATAGAAAAATGTAAAAAATAAAAAGTTCCAACGGAAACCCGATCTTTATATTTTTTCATGAGCGGCGCAAGCGAGTTTTGTCTTGCTTGCAAAATAAGCGGGCCGAGGAGTTAATATTGCACCAATATTTTTAAATATTTAAATTACTTTACGCCGTCGGGAACAGCTGCCGCATCACGTCGTCGATGGTGACAATGCCGACCAGCTTGCGGTCGGAATCGAGAACGGCCGCGGTATAAAGATTATAACGGGTCATCAGCTCAATAACTTTGTCGATCTTGTCGTCCGGGGTCAGGGTGGAAACCGAAGCTAGATTTTTAGTCATATCCTTCATAAGCGTATCTTCGGGAGCGGTAATGAGGCGGCGCAAGCTGACCACGCCATGGAAGCCGCCGTCTTCCCCCGTTACATACACGAAAATCACGGAACGCATTTCCGGAGACCGCCTCCGAATTTCTTCCTGCGCCTGGAGTACGGTCCAATTCGGCCGGACCGCGACGTAATCGGTGGTCATTAGCCCACCGGCGGTATTGTCGGGGTACCTGGCGAGCCTGGCGATACTGGCCGCACGGCCGCCGCGCACTTCGGACAAAAATTTTCTCGATTCTTCGCTGTCGAACGTCTTGGCCAAGTCAACAATCTCGTCTGTCGACATATAGGAAAGTATCTTGGCCGCCTTCTCCGGACCCAAATACTTCACCAAAATATTCTGCCATTCGGGATCCACCTCTTCCAGAACTTTCGCCGCCTGGCGCTCCCCCAGAGATGCAAGCAGGCTGCTGCCGCGTTTTATGTCCATCTCCTCTACAATGTTAGCCAGATCGGCCGGATGCAAATGACTTAAGTGTTCGGCCGCGGTATTGAGCTGGAGTGCGCCGCGGCTGCCGAGCAGCTGGGCTTGGCGCCAGTCGATAAAATCCACCTTGAATGGGGCGGCCAGAACGCTGCCGCCCAAACCCAGGCGCCTTAGCAGCCCGCGAAAACTCTGGTCGATGGCCAGCACGCAGGTCCGGTTGTCAAAGTTGCCGATGCGCAAATCATTAACCCGGACCACGCGAGTGCCGGCCACATCCACGATCTGCTGATCCAGCACGTCGCGCTTCAAATAAATGTAAGGCTTGTCGGGCAAGCGGGACAAGGCTATGCTGCCGAATAAGCTCTTTAGGGAAATCTCGCTGCTCGTAAAATTTTCCACCGCTTCATACGGCACATACATCAGTTCGCCGCGCGGCTGCGTTTTTACGGCCAAAAACTCGAGCGGGCTAAAGGACCCGTTCTTTTGGCTAATCAGAATATCTTCCAGGCGGCCGGCGCTGGAATCCGAACTGTCGTAAACTTTGTTATTAAGCAGCTCGCTGATGTAGGGCATGCGCGAAAAGTTTAACTGTGCCAGACAAATTAAAAACCCATATCGAGATCAAAAGTCAAAAATCAAAATTACAACACGATTTCCGGACTTTTGAGCTTGGGTTGTAGTTTTAACTTTTGCGTTTTGGCTTTAAGGATAGTATAGCACGTTTCGCGCCCGCCAGCTATTCCTGCCCGACGTTAATCTCAATGTCAATAAATGTCAATAATAGGGCGACCGGGACCCAAACAGCCGTTTACCCGCCACTGACGCGGCCGTGACAATGAGCGCGCCCCAAAAGGCCGGCCCAAAACCGGCCACGCTGAAACCCTTGATGAAACTGGCCGCCCAGAACATCAGCGCATTGACTACGAGCAAAAAAATGCCGAAGGTTATAATGGCGAGCGGGAATGTCAGGACTTTGATTATGAAACCCAGGGTAATATTGAGCAGGCCGAACACGATGGCCACCAGCACCGCGGTCCCAAAACCGGCCACGCGGATGCCGGGAACAACGCTCGCCGCCAGCAATACAGCGAGGGCGTTGATGATGATGCGGATAATTAAGCGCATAACATAAAATAAATTAATGCCCGATTGCCATAAGTATTTAAAACAGGTTTAGCTTATATCAATTTACAGTATAGCATCTCCGCGGCTGCGAACCAATCCGAAGCGGGCAAACTGCAGCATGGGGGCGATTTCCCCGTTATCTTGACACAGCCGGCTGTTTGCCATATACTTAGAACATCTAATAGTTAGATAGCCTAACTAATTTTTTTATGGCGCAAACTACGACCGAGGACATTCTGACCCTGTTTTGGGCCACGTCCAAGCGGCTTCGGCAAAAACTGTCCTATGGCGGTGCTGTGGCCAAACTCACAATCCAGCAGCTGGAGACGCTCAAAACCGTGGAAGAACACAAGCGCATCCTGATGAAAGACGTCGCGGTGGGCCAGGCCATTACCCCGCCGTCGGCCACGGTTATGGTCGGCCATCTGGCCAAACTCAAACTGCTGGCCAGAAAACCCGACCCCAAAGATCGCCGCGGCGTCTACCTGGCTCTGACCAAAAAAGGGGAAGCTGTTTTTAAAAAAGCCGCCAGGCAGCAGCGGCAGGAAATGAACAAACTCCTGCGCCGCCTCAGCCAGACGGAAAAAAACCAATTTGCCTCCATACTGAAAAAAATGTCAACTAATTGATATCTAACGACAAAATTGACATAAATTTAAAATCCAATTTATAGTCGATTTTATTCAATCTCAATTGATCTATGCCCAACTCCTTTTCCCGCAAACAAATTACCGCAATCTCCGCCGGCATTTTAATTATTGCCGTAGCCGCGCTCTTAATTAGCCGGAATTTAAGCAAACACCCGGCGTACAACTTTACCGAAGTTAAAAACGCCGACCTGACCCAGGGCGTAACCGAGACCGGCACCGTGACTTCGGCCCAGGATTTATCCTTATCCTTCCAAAGGAGCGGCAGCATAGCCGAAGCGGATGTAAACGCCGGAGACCGTGTCAGCAAAGGACAGGCCCTGCTAAAACTTGACCTTAAAGACGCCGCCGCCTCGGTTAGCCAAGCGGCCGCCGCCCTGCAGGTCGCCCAGGCCAATTATGACAAAGTTATTAGCGGAGCCACTGCCGCCGATGTCCAAGTAGCCCAAACTGCTCTGGATAACGCCCAAAAAACCCTGGACGCGACCGCCAAACAGCAAAGTCTGCTCGTAAGCAACGCCCAATCCGCCTACTTAAACACCGTAAGCCTTAGCGGCCTGAGCAACGGCCTTACGGCGGTTCCCGCCGCCGGCAATTTGAGCAGTGCCGCCATTACCATTACCGGAACTTATAACGACACCACCCAGGGACAATACGCCTTAACCGCTTACAGCACAGGATCGGGAATGAAATTTAACGTCTCCGGTCTGGAAACCGCCACTATGGACGTAAAGTCCGCACCCTTGCCGCTCGGTACCAAAGGATTATATATTTCCGTCAATGGCACGCCTTCCCCCGGCGATACCTGGACTATCAGCATTCCCAACACCCAGTCCCCTTCCTATCTTCCCGATTACAACGCCTACCTCGCCGCCCAGCAGACCCGCGACCAAGCGGTTTTAAACGCGCAAAACGCGGTAACGGCGGCGCAAGCGGCTCTTAATCTTAAGACCACGCCGGCCCGGCCGGAAGACGTGGCCGCGGCCAAAGCCCAAGTCGCCACGGCCCAGGCCGCGCTGCAAGCGGCGCAAAACGCTTACAGCGAAGGCATACTAACCTCGCCCATTGACGGCCTTGTAACTTCGGTTGACGGCAAGGTTGGCGAACTGGCTGTCCCGGGCAAAGAAGTTGTCGCGTTAATTTCCAGCCAAAAATTCCAAATCAACACCTACGTATCCGACGCTGACTTAAGCAAAATCAAAACCGGCGACGCGGCCGATATCACGCTGGACGCTTACGGCAGCAATACCGTTTTCCCCGCTACCGTCATAGCCATAGATCCTGCCGCCACGGTCATAAACGGCGTGTCTTCCTATAAGACCACTCTGCAGTTCAATAACGACGACAGCCGCATTAAGGAAGGGCTGTCGGCCAACATTACGGTTAAAGACGCGACCCGTGAAAATGTTCTGGCGGTGCCGACCGGCGATATTATCACTAAAAACGCGCGGCAGTTCGTCATCAAACAAACCGGCCCCGGCCAAACGGAGGAAACCGCCATCACCACCGGCATTGCCGCCCTTAATGGGCTGACGGAAATAACTTCCGGCCTCAACGCAGGAGACCAAGTCGTAAATTTAGGAAACTAAATGAATTGAGCAAGATTGATCAAGATTGAACAAAATTGATCAAAATTGCCCTTATAAATTAAATCTTGTTCAATTTTATTTAATAAACAAATTTTGCTCAATTTAAACCTATGTCCAACAACCCCGTTAAAGACATTGAACAAAACGCCGAAGCGGCCTTGGAAGCCGCCGTTAAGGACGGCGCCAAAGCCGAACGCGGCCTGCTGCGCAACAAGTGGGTACAGAGCGCCGGAATCATTGTGGCCGCGCTGATTATTGCCGGCGGTTTTATCTACTGGCAAATGGCCAGCTCGCGCGTCCAAATCGATACTTCCCTGATTTCCGCTCCGGCGATCGATCTCGCCCCTACCGCGCCGGGCACGCTGAACGCGATTTACGTAAATATCGGCGACCAAGTGCCGGCCAATACCGCCGTGGCCAAAGTCGGCGACGAGCTCATAAAGACCAAGGTCGCCGGCCTGATTGTCAGCGAAAATAACGACATCGGCAAACTTTTCAACCCCGGCCAGGCCGTGGTGACCATGATTGACCCGACGCAGTTGCGCGTAGTCGGAACCATCGACGAAAACAAAGGCTTGGACCGCATCCGCGTTGGCCAGCAGGCCAGTTTCACCGTGGACGCGTTCGGCTCCAAAACCTATTCCGGCATTGTCGATGAGGTCAGTCCGACTTCGCACCAGACCGACGTGGTGTTTAACATTTCCGACCAGCGGCCGACCCAGCAATTTGATGTTAAAGTCCGTTTTAATCCCGAAATTTATACCGAGCTCAAAAACGGCATGAGCGCGAAGCTGACAATATACACGAAATAAATAAAACAATAAAAATAAAATGAAAAATGGCGAATTTAAATTCAAAATAAAACTGCGGATATAACTTTGCATTTTGCATTGCCATTTTAATTTTTGATATTTACATTTGACGTTTAAACGCCTAATGGTCAAAACAGCAACAGCACTGCCACAACCTGCCCATCAAACGCCGGAATCCTCCTCCCTCAAATGGTGGGTGCTATTGACCGTGATCGTCGGCACCTTTTTAGGGCGGCTCGACCAGACCATTGTCAACCTGGCGCTGCCGAAGATCATTACCGATTTTTCCATTAGCGTCAACGCCGCCGGCTGGATCGCCACGGCTTATATTTTGGCCAACGCGATTTTTGTGCCGGTCTGGGGCAAACTGGGCGATACGCTCGGCCGAAAAAAAATCTACATTTTGGGTTTTTCGATCTTCATTTTAGGTTCGGCTCTGGCCGGCCTGGCCTGGAACTTAAGCTCAATGATAGTGTTCCGCGTCATACAGTCCATCGCCGGCTCGGCGGATTACCCCACGGCCATGGCAATTCTGGCGGTCACTTTTAAAACGCAAAAAGAGCGCGCCCAGGCTTTGGGCATTTGGTCGTCGTCGTTCGCCGCCGCCGCGGTATTCGGCCCGCTGATCGGGGGGCCGCTTATTGACAACTTCGGCTGGCGCTCGGTATTTTTGGTTAATATTCCGGTCGGGATTATCGGCCTGTTTATGGCCATTACCTTTGTCCGCGAATCCGTGGCGGAAAAAAAGGCGGCCCACTTTGACTGGTGGGGCGCCCTAACCCTGGGAGCGGCGCTGTCGGCGCTGGTGCTGGTGCTTGACCAGGGCACGACCTGGGGCTGGAACTCCCTGGATTCCTGGCTATGCTACGCCGCGACTATGATTTTTACCGGCATCTTTATCCGCATAGAACACGGCAGCCCCGAACCGATTGTAGATTTAAAATTTTTCAAAATTCCGGCGTTCGTCAATACGCTCTGGAATAATTTTATCGTCTTTATGGGCATGATGGGCGGCGTATTTTTAATCCCCATCTTCGCCCAAACCTTTTTAGGCTACAATGCCACTCAAAGCGGATACCTGTTTATCCCCATGGCCGCCGCTTTGATGCTGGCCGCGCCGATCGGCGGCAACCTGGTCGGCAAAGTCAAGCCGAATTACGTAATTATGGCCAGTACGTTTGTGGCCGGCGTGGGCGTTTACCTGTTCCGCTATCTTGATCCGCGCTCGACCGCCTGGGACATTATTTGGCCGCTTTCGGTTATGGCCTTTGGCTTGGGCTTCGGCATGGCGCAGCGCACCAATATAGTGGCGGCCGTGGTGCCGGAAGAAGAAATCGGCATAGCTTCTTCGGTACTGGCTCTGGTGCGCAACATCGCCGGCGCGTTTGGCATCGCTCTGTTTGGCACGCTGTTAACCAACGTCACCAACCGGGACGTGATGGTTTTCGGCCAGCACAGCGTCATTAACAGCATAAGCCCCTCCGACTACCAGAAATTTATCGGCCTGATAATCCTCAAAGCGCAGGTCAGCGCCTATGGCACGGTCTTTTTAGTCGCCTCGGCGGCGATTTTTTTAGGGGCTGTCACCGCCTACTGGATTAAAGTCGAGCACGAAAGAACCGACGTGCATATTATGGTGGAGTAGCAGGATAGCGTCTTCATTGTCCCTTCATTTCCCGGGCCTATGCTATAATTTATAATATAGACATATGGACAAACGTACTGACGAACAATTAGTCGATGCTTATTTAAAAGGTGAAGAGCCGGCGCTTGAAATTTTAATCGGGCGCTATCTCTCACCGCTCTATAACTTTGCCTTCAAATACGTCCGCAGCCAAATGGCGGCCGAAGACGTGGCCCAGGAAGCGCTGGTTAAAATCTGGCGCAATCTGAAAAAATACAAGCCCGCCTACAAATTCAAAACGTGGGCGTTTACAATAACCAAAAATACGGCGCTGGACTATCTGAAAAGGAAAGGCCTGGTGGCCCTGGCCGAAACGGACGGCTTCGAGGACGGGGCGTTGATGCGGGCGCTGGTATCCGCCGCTCCCCTGCCGGAAGAAATTATTGAACGGGCAGAAAATGCCCAGACCATCAAAACGGCGGTAGCAAAGCTCTCCGGCAAATACCGCCAGGTTCTGGCGCTCTACTATGAGTACGGGCTGAATTTCCGCGAAATCGCCGAAACCTTGAAAGAATCGATTGATACCATAAAAACCCGCCACCGCCGCGCCGTGATTTACTTAAAGAAAGACCTGCGCGACAAATAAATAATCTTTCGCTATATTGCACCGCCGGAGGCGGTGCTTTTTCGCGCGGCGAACCAATTTTGCCGAAAGTATCGTATAATAAACGGCAAAAATCCTAATCTTTTTATTCCCAAACGTGTCCATATTAACCCCTCCCCCACAATTGCAGGAACGAGTAATGGAACAGATCCGCCTGGAGCGGCAACTTCAAGCGCTTAGGCGGAAGCTGGTATTGTACGCGGCCGGCTTGGTTTCCTCGCTGGCGTCGTTTGTCGTGGTTATTCAAGATTTTTACCTTCAGGCCCACCAGAGCGGCTTCCTTGATTTTTCCTCTTTAATCCTAAGCGACTTTCACTTGGTCCTAGGGCATTTTTACGACTACCTGCTCTCAGATCGGAA
>JAJYJE010000045.1 GCA_021789715.1 bacterium
AAGCCCAGCTCGCCATAACGGCCCGGATACGCCGGATTGATCCGCAGCGACTCTGACATAGCCGATATGGCAGCCTCCAGGTAAGACTCCCTGTGTAATTTAATATAAAGATCAAAGTCAGCATTGGAAACCAACACGTAGGTGTTAGCCTGCAGAGGATGCAATTGCCGAAGGGCGGCAATATCCGCGGTAATTCTGCCGCTATCCATGTTGAGCTCGGTTTCCGCCTGAATAGCGAACGAATACGGCAAAACATTAGCCGGATCCGCCGCTTTCGACAATGTAAGCAAATCGAGCGCGCGGCGGTAATTCCCCGCATTAAAATTATCATAACCGTAATGAAGCGCGGTTTCGCCTGCTACCAGCGTTACTCCCCAAATTACAAAAACCGCGCCGCATAACCCGGCCAAAACTTTAGCCGGGGGCTTTATGGGAACCAAAGCGCCTTCGGGCAACGCGAGCGACAAACCCGCCACCAACACGGCGAGCAATAAATAGCAAGGAATGGGCACGGGCGTAAAAGCGGCGGCAACCATAAACACTGCTGCCGCGCTTAAACTGGCAACCATTAAGCCGTCACCGGTGCGCCGCAGTCGCCTGAAAGCCGCCAAGCTTACAACACCCAACAGAGCCAAAAAGAGCAGCAGCAGCGGCGCTCCGCCGGTCACCGCCAAAAAAATCCAAAGATTGTGGGGGTCATCGAACACTCCCATGCCTATCGGCTTGGGAAGCCGCTCCTGGAACAGCGCGAAATTGCCCAGACCCACCCCGACGACCGGATGGCTCAGCAAACCCGACCATGACTGCCGCCAAACATCAAGGCGCAGAGCCACGTTCGGATCGCTCAGTGTCCAATTAAATGCCGCCGGCCGGCTCAGTTTGATTAAACCGCCACCTGCCGCGCACACTATAACCACTGCGGCTAAAATTTTAAGCGGCGTTAAACGGGGTCCGGGAACCAACAAAAGCAAAACAATGGCCGCCGCTGCTCCCGCGGCCAGGCCGAGCAAGGCGCCGCGGCTGGCCAAAATAAGCAAAGCGGCCACCGCCGCGATTACGGCAAGCGCATAGTAAAGGCGCCCGCCAAAACTTTTTGCCTGCCGCCAAAGCCAAACCTGCCACGGCACCGCGCTAGCCATGAACATCGCGGAAAAATTCGGGTTGCCCAAAAATCCCGGCGAGGAACGGAGTAAGACGTCAGTCGACATTCCCTGATATAAAGTCAGGCCAAAACTTTCCAGCAAAGATTTTAGCGCGACCAACACCGCGTCCACGCATAAAATTTTTATCAAAAAAACCCATCTGTCCCGATCCAAAATGTCAACCAACAGGACCACGGTTAAACCCCATAAAAGCAGGAACCCAAAACTGTTGGTAAAACGGTAAAAAAATCCCAAAAAACTATACCACTTGTCCGGAGCGGCTATGGCGGAAATTAAAGCCCAAAAAACAATACCGCCGAGCAGCCAGTGAATAATGGAAACTCGCAAAAACGGCGAATCGGACAAATTTAATATTTCCGCTTGCCGATTTTCCTCCGCCGGCCGGCGGATGGCTTTTCGTTTTTTTCCGATAACCCACGCTACGAGCGCCCAGCCGAAAAATACCAGCCAAATGACCAGCTTGATGGTTTCAAAATTTTCATTCGTGAACAGGCTGAAGGCCAGCGGAACCAAAAAGACAATGAACGACAAAAGCGAAAAAACCGTATCGTCGCGATAGGGCCAGCGAAGTTTTTCAAGGTTAAACACAAATAAAGCAGTTAGTAGTTAGCATTTGACAGTTAGGCTGTAACTGCCAAATGCTAGATGCTAATTGCTTGCTTCGGTAAACGTATTCCATCCCGCCCGGTAACCTCCGTAAGAAGCCGGCAGGCAAAAATTTAACTTATATGCGGCCGGACTTGGACGCTGGTACTCGAAGCTGTCGGAACAACCGCCGGAAACCACGTTGGCCGGGGGAAAAATTGTGTAGTACTGCGACATCAGATTGGGATCATTTTGAAATTCGACCGCCGACGGGAATCTGCCTTGATCGCCGTAAAAATACTTAAGGCCGGCCTTAAGCTGCCGCGCGTTAGCAAGCACTGCCGCGGACTGGGCTTGCCGCCGTCCGGCGCTTATCCCCAAGCTTACGCCCAATAACAAAACAACAGCCGCTGCCAGGACTGTTATGATTCTTGTTGTTTGTTTTGATAATTGGAGAAGCACTTTTTGTGGCCCAGCTTGCCCCCTCCGGCTTAAGCGCCGGAAGGGGCATCTGGAAATTGCATTACTGAATGCCTTGCGGAGTTAAAGTATGCGGACCTTGGCTATAACCACCCGTAACGTTACCGAGACAGAAAGTGATGGTGTAGCTGGCTCCGCTACCGCCGGTACCGGCCCAGTAGTAGTCGTTACCGCCTTGGGTGTTGGCTCCGGCGCAACTGCCATCCGGAGGGGTCGGCGAAGTCGGCACCTGTCCGATATAATTCGGGGCGAGCAAATTTCCCGGCGCCCCAGCCGCGCTAAGCGTGCCGGCGGTACCGGTCGGATAAAATCCTTTATCGTTAAAATATAATTCCATTGCGGTGGCCAATTCGCGAATATCGGCAATTCTCTTGGCGTCCCTGGACTTGGCTCGAGCCGAGTTAAGGGCAAGGAGGACCACGGAGGCCAATAAACCGATGATGGCAATAACCACCAACAATTCGATTAAAGTGAAACCGGCTTTATTTTTGTTTCTCAATGTTTTCACCCCCAATCCAGAAGCAAAGCCTTATAGGCTAAACTTAGGCAAAATTTGAAATCCACTCCGATTCCAAATGTCTGCTTAATACTGTTTAAGTATAAGATACTCCTTAAATTAAAGCAAATAAACTTATACACATGCAGTGTTTCCAAATATACAAACTGCAGACCACCGGCACTGAAGAGTTTGTATTTTTGGAATTACTGCTAGCGTTACCCGGAAGTGCTCGCCAAATTATAGATCGGCAGCAAAATGCCGGCGACCAACACCCCCACGCCCAACCCTAAAATAATCATGATTAAAGGTTCAAGCAGCGTCGTGAGCATGCCAACCTTTGTATCCACTTCTTTTTCGTAAAATACGGCGAGCTTGGCAAGGATATCGTCCAGTTGGGCTGTTTGTTCGCCCACTTTGACCATTTGGGTAACGAGATTTGGAAACTCCTTATGCCCCGTCAAACCGTCGCTTACAGATTTACCGGCCTGGATGCTGGAGACGGTCTGGAGCAAAATGTCGCGATATATGCTGTTCCCGATAATTTCACTGACGATTTCCAAAGCCTTAATCACCGGTATGCCCCCCTTAATGAGCGTGGAAAAATTCCGCGCGAATCGCGCCAGGTAAATCTTGGTAAAAATATCGCCAATAATGGGGAAATTAATCTTGGCTATGTCCAGCTGGCGTTTGCCGATGGGGGAACGGGCATAATACCGGAAAGCTAAAACCAAAACGGCAATGAGCAGCAGCAATGCCCACCAATAAACGTTAAAAAACTTGGTGAAATTTATCAACACCACGGAAACCGGAGGCAAACTGCCTCCCTGCTCTTCCAATACGGAAGTCAAGTTAGGCAACACAAACTTAAACATCAGGCCCATGACTATCATCAAAGCCGTGAGAACGAACGCCGGATAAGTCATGGCACCCTTCACTTTGCTCTTAAGCTCATAATCCTTTTCCAGCTGGTCAGCCAGATAAACCAGGGATTTGTCCAAGGAGCCGGAAGCCTCGCCGGACTTAACCAGGCTTACGTAAACATTGCTAAAGACGTCTTCGTGCTTGGCCATGGCCGAAGACAGGCTCTCCCCGTTTTCAATGGAGGCAATGACATCTTTAAGCACCTCCAACAAATACTTGCTGGTAATCTGCTCCTGGAGAATGCGAAGGGATTGTAAAATGGGCACCCGCGCGGAAATCAACGTCGCCAGCTGCCGCGAAAACATCACCAGATCTTTGTTGTTGACGCTGCGTCCAAAAAGTTCCAGATTCTTAAGGAATGCCATCTCCTCCTGCTGCTGCAGGCTAACCACGAATAATCCGTTTTCTTCCAGCAGCTGTTCAGCGCGTCCTTCATCAGCGGCAATGACTTCGCCAGCCCTGGTGGCCCCTTCTTTGTCTCTGGCCCGATAGGAAAATTTCATGTTTGTAAAAACTGATTTAAACGCTAATAAATCATACGCCGTAACAGACGCTGGCTGCGTTTAGCATAACGCGTGCAGCCCGTGGCATTGTTGGCGGCTTCCAAACTTAAGATACGAGCGACAAAAAATAATCATTATCCAGCACAAAATTCTGCGCGACTTCAAATTCCACTTGTCCCTGCTTGACCATAAGCGCCAAAGTTTTATCCAGCGGCACCATCCCCTCTTCCAGACTGGTGTGGATAACGTTGGGAATTTCGTAAACCTTATTTTCACGGATGGCGTTGCGGATGGCGTGGTTAGTCACCATAATTTCATAAGCCGGTACCCGGCCGCCGCCGATTTTTGGCAAAAGCCGCAACGATACGACGCCGGTCAGCACGCTTGCCAGCTGGCCGCGGACTTGATTTTGCTGCTCGCCGGGAAAGACATCAACTATACGATCAATGCTTTGGGCGGCGTCATTGGTGTGAAGAGTAGCAAAAACCAAGTGGCCGGTTTCGGCGATGGTCAGCGCCGCGGAAATCGACTCCAAATCGCGCATTTCTCCCAACAAAACCACGTTTATATCCTCCCGCAGAGCGGCTTTGAGGGCGGTGGCAAAGTCCGGGGTATCCAGATTTACTTCGCGCTGGCTGATCACCGACTGGCTCGGCGTCAAAATAAATTCTATCGGATCTTCAATGGTTAAAATATGTTCGGCTCGGGTGTTGTTAATCTCATTGATCATTGCCGCCAAGGCCGTGGATTTTCCATGGCCGGTCGGACCGACCATTAGCACCAACCCCTGCTTGCGCTCGATGAACTTCCGCAGCATGGGAGGGAGATTAAGTTCTTCCACCGTTTTGATATGATTCGGAATAACGCGCATAGCCACGCTCGAAACATTTTTCTCCCGGTAGGCATTGACGCGAAAACGGATATTATCCTTAAAAGCATAAGAAAAATCCACGTGCATCTGCTTGGCAAACAGCTGTTTCTGGACCGGTTGCAGCAACACCTCAAGCAAATCGCTGATGGTATCCTGGCTCAGCACCTGGTAGTTATCCAGCCGGAGCAGGGCGCTATCCACCCGGATTACCGGCGGCTCGCCTACAACAAGGTGCAGGTCTGACGCATCGCGCTCCAAGACAATCGACAAAAGCTTATTGAGTTCTAATTCACTGGCTTTGTACATAGTAGTGTTCGCAAACATGACTGCCGGCAGGCAGGTATACAAATGCAATTGAAAAATCGAAGAATTAAATAATTAAAAACGAAACCGCCATTATGGCTTTTTGCGTCTTCCGATTTTTAATCTTTGATTTCCAAGATTTGCATATTCGGGATTACTCCGTTAATTATATAAGAGAGTCTTAAGAATTTCCACTACGTCGGCCGGTCTGCTTAATTTCCGGTCAAGATGAGCGTTAACGCCGTTGTCCATAAGCCTTCTCAGATCATCCTGTCCCGCCCGCGAACCGATGGTAATAATTACCATAGAAGGGAAATGCTGCCGCATTTTCCGGAACCCGGCAGCCATTGCCGCTCCG
Organism: bacterium; assembly: GCA_021789715.1. Classification (GTDB taxonomy): domain Bacteria; phylum Patescibacteriota; class Doudnabacteria; order UBA920; family UBA920; genus JAJYJE01. Next base: position 5,684 of record JAJYJE010000045.1, read on the forward strand.
CTGCCCCACAAATGGGCGTTTAAAACGCAGGCATGGGGCTCAAAATCGTCCAATGCGTTAAAAACCGCGTCAACTTTGGGACAGGAGCGAACAAAGAAATTTTGTCGGCTGATATGGTACGCGTATAAAGCTAAAAGGTACTCTTCCGGCTCTATAACCAAAACTTTTTTAACCGGATCGTTGATTATCGCAAGTTCGCGGATATCAAATTTCTTTCGGTAGAGATAGGCCATAGTAAATTATTCCTACTAACCTAATTTCCAGCTGGCAGACTAAATTCTAATCTTCCTCAGAGTACATTAGGCATTATTGAGGCAGATTAGGGCCATTGGAGCAATGAGCATAATTCTACTCCGTCGTCACCCTCATAACTTCTTCCATGGTAGTTTCGCCGCGAAGCGCCTTTATTACTCCATCCTGCTGCATAGTAATCATTCCCAGGCGAGCCGCAACCTCATAAACCTTCCGGGGGGAAGTCTTGGCCAGGACCAATTCCTGAACATCCGGCGGCACCGGCAATACCTCATAAATGCCAAACCTCCCGGAATAACCCGTATGGCCGCACTTTTCGCAACCGGCCCCCTTGTAAAGCTTAAGATTAAGCGGGTCAAAGCCTTCTACATACTCTTCCGGAACACCCTCCAAGTTCTTCCTGATTTCCTGTTCCATGGGTTTGGCTACGGGAATCTCCTGCTTGCAATCTGGACAGATTTTCCTAACTAAGCGCTGGGCCATCACAACATTTACGGAAGCGACCAGCAGAAACGGCTCAATCCCCATATCGATCATGCGCGGCATGGCGCCGATTGCGTTATTAGTGTGCAGCGTGGAAAACAGTAAGTGCCCCGTCAGCGCGGCATGTACGGCAATCTCCACGGTTTCTTTATCGCGAATCTCACCAACCATAACGATATTCGGGTCCTGGCGCAAAATACTGCGCAGCCCAGACGCGAACGTCAGGCCGATATCGGGGTTGATCTGGCTTTGATTAACCCCTTCCATAAAATACTCCACCGGATCTTCCAAAGTAACAATGTTTACCGTCGGCGTATTGAGTATGGAAAGAATGGAATAAAGCGTCGTGGATTTGCCGCTTCCCGTGGGACCGGTAATTAAAAATATGCCGTGAGTTTTTTTGATATTGTCCTTAATCCACGTGAGCGCCCGGCCGCGGATGCCTAGCTGCTCCAGTGTCGGAGCGTTGGTGGTCTTGTCCAGGATGCGCATAACCACCTTTTCCCCGTATATAAGGGGCAAAATGGAAACGCGCAAATCTACGGATTTTTTTCCGGCGTCCATATGGAACCGTCCGTCCTGCGGCAGGCGCGACTCATCGATTTTCAAATTGGATAATATTTTGATTCTGGTTATAATGGCAGCGTGGATGCTCTTGGGAAGCATGAGCGACGTGTGCAGGATGCCGTCAATCCGATAGCGCACCCGCACGTCTTTCTCGGAAGGCTCAATATGGATATCGGAAGCATTGCCTTCAATCGCATTGGATAAAATAACATCCACAATTTTTATAATCGGCGCTTCCTCAATGACCGAGGGCTTTTCGGATTTGGCTTCGGCCACCTGCTTTTGCGAAGTGCCGATTTCGGAATTCTGAAACGTCTTTAGGGCCTCACCCACGACTTTTTTCAAATTTCGCTTCTTGCCGATAACCACCCCGATGGAAGTTTCGGAAGCCACATAGAGCTGAACCTGGAAATTTTGCTTTTGTCCTAAAAACTCCAATGCCTCAAGAGCGGACAGGTTAGACGGATCGGTAATCGCGACTTTTAAAACCTGCCCCTGCAATTCAAAGGGGGCAAAATTGTAAAAATTCATTGATTCCTGAGGAATCAAAGTCAAAACGCTGGCGGATACCTGTACCTGGCGCAAATCGGCGTAAGGAATATTAAAAAAAGCCGCTTTGGCTTTTGCCAGGGCCTCCTCGTCAAGAACCTTTTGAGCGACAAGCAACTGGCCAAGAAGAT
>JAJYJE010000046.1 GCA_021789715.1 bacterium
GTTGCCATCCCATGTTTGTATTATATCATTGTCCTGCAGCCCCGCTTTTTGCGCCGGCCCCCCCGCCGTTACCGCTACTACTTTTATTCCCGCGGTCTGATTCAGGATCTTTGACTCAATCGGCCCGACCGAGCGGTAACGGAACCCCCACTCCGGCCGGATAATCGCTCCTTGATGTCCCAAAAAGTTTGCACTCAAATCCTGCAGCACGTCGCTGGAAATTACCGCCCCGCCGTCCCACAGACCTTCCACGTTGCCGCTGGTATCGGCAATTGCCTGTCCCGGCTCCTGTCCGGCAATGCCCTGGGCCTTGAATGCACGGGCCGGCGCGTCCGCGTCCCTGACGCCCGCGTCATCCCGCTGTGCCTGGCCGACAAACCCGGCGCTAAACCTATTCGAATACGGCACCAAGTCCGGCGAGAGAAATAACAAGCGCTGCCCAACCGACAAATCGCGGGAATTGGCCAGGTTAACTACGGACAAATTCTGCAGCGATGTCTTTAAAATCACAACACCGGTCGCATTGTCGAAGGTCTCAGAAGAGACTGTTCCTACCGTTCCGTCATCGAGCTTAACAAACAAATTCTGAACTTTCTGGCTGCCCACCGCGCTTTTTAAGGTAAGTACGTAGCCGTCGGAAGTCAGATTGATCGCCCCCCCAAGCGCCGTAATCTGGCCGCCGGCATCGGACAACACCAGGCTCAGCTTTGGCCGAAGGCTGCTTACTGCTTGCACGATATCCGCCGCGTCGTTAACCCGCACTTCTTCCCGCGTATTTATGACAATCGGCGCTTCCGGGCTTAAAATTTTCCAGCGGTTCAGCAGCGGCCAAGTGGAAATTTTTGCCGCCAAAACGCGGCCAAATAAAATATTAGCCGCCAAGGAAAGGACGACCGCCCCGAGTACGATAAAGCTAGCTTGTTTTTTGGACATAAGTTTATAATGCACAGGTCGCGGATCGGCACAGATCCGCGGATTAGCTGGCGAATTATGGTTTTTTTCGAGCAACTGCGCTCATTATTTTTAAATCAACCGATAAACCTGCGGGTATCTGCCGTCCGCATAATATTATGACAACACTCGCCATGGCGTGGCCAATATGGCAATGCCGCAGGCCAGCGCTATAAGAGCCAAATGGAACTGGATTTTTTGGAAGGTGAGCGTATGGTACAAATAATAATAATTGAGGATCAGGCAAAAATAAAAAATGGCGAACAGCACTAAGGCTCCGGCGGAATAATGAAACGGCAGGAAGCTCAGGCTCCAAAACAGTTCGCTGCTGAACAAGCCGAGGATTACGGCCGCCACCCACTTGGTCCGCAATGACTGGGGAATAAATTCGTAAAAAGACCGCACAACCAAGGTGGTGGTAAAAAATACGCCCGCCAGGTATGCCGGCTGCAACGACAGATGCAAATTATACCGCCATAGCGGCCAGAAAGGCATTCCCGCGGCCTGCGGCAAATATTGGTTAAAGCCGGCAAAGGAGACAAAAAAGCCAAATGCGATAATCAGGGTTTCGTTTACCAGAAGGTTTTCCGTAAAATTGCGGAGATTTAATTCCACAAGCACTATCATCAGAAAAGCAAAAGTCAAAAAAAAGCCCCGCCAGCCCGAGTTAGGCAGCAGCAGAAAAACTCCCAATCCGCTCCAGAATAACAGGAACGGGCGAAGGACGACCCAGCGATTATATTTTCCAACAAACCGCAAGTAGGCGAGATTATAGTAGCTTACCGCCATGCCGTATATCAGGAAAATGGGCAGCAAAAATCGGAATATCGGCTGCGGCACCGAAAGCTCCTGCAGTACGATAACGAACAGCAGGCCGATAATTACGGAAATGTACTTGTGATGCTTGAACAATAAAGCGCAATTAAAAAATTAAAGCCTGGCCGGGGAGTGTTGTTTGTCTATAAAACGCAGCGCAAGGGCGGCCGCAATTACCAGAGCCAGGCTCGACAAGACATTGAGACGCAAGCCCGATGCCCCCAAAAATGTGCTGTCAATCCGTAAGAATTCCAGGAAAAACCTTAAAGTATTATACAATAAAAGATAGGAAAAGAAAAGCCGGCCGCTGCCGCCTTGCCGGCGGAATTTCGGCTCCAGGAATTTAAGCAAAACAAACAAAATAACGGCATTACCCAACGCTTCGTACAAAAAAAACGGGTGGAAGTAGCGGTACTGCCCAAACCCGAACGGCCGGAAGCGGAGCGGCACAAACATTTTCCATGGCAAATTAGTCGGATAGCCAAAAGCTTCGTAATTGAAAAAGTTGCCGAACCGGCCGATAATCTGCCCGAGGATAACCGAAGGAGCCAGCCAATCCAAATAATTTAAAATCGATCCTCCGGCCGGCGAACGGAAATGGGAAATTCTCTTATACAGCCATAATGTTATTACCCCGCCGATAACCGCGCCGTAAATGGAAAGTCCGCCATTCCAGACTTTAAGGCTGTCGAGAGGATGGCGCCAATAGTATTCTGCTGACGAGAATACATGATAAATTCTGGCGCCGATAAAACCCCCGACTATCAGCCAGAACAGCAAATCTTCCGCCTGCTGAAGACCGATGCCATACCGCCGGGAGCGCGCCAGCGCCAGCCCGAACGCGCCCGCCACGGCCGCGGCCATAATCAGGCCGTAGTAATGGACATCAAGCGCGCCGACACGGAACGATTGGGGCAAAATAAGCCGTCCGGAAAAAACCTGGCTTAAGAGATAAATTAAGCCGGCTAATGCCAAAGTTGCCAAAATAAGACGCTTAGTCAATTTATTATTTTCCTATTGAACTAAATAACCCAATAATTTTCAATAACCGATTTTTTTATCTCCGAGCGCTTTCATCCCGACCTTCGCGCTTGGTTATTATCCCGGCCAATCAGTCGGCCGGTCGGCGGAAACAAAATAATTAAAGCGGTTAAAACAATGCCGCCTGATGCTTTACTCCCATCCGCGGCTGCGGATCCTTAATCTTTAGCGGAATTTCTTTGGTCTTAAAAAAATCCTTATACAGCAGCTTTTGATTCTTAAGACCGTACTCATAGACCTGCCTGGTGACCTTAACGTCATCCAGGCAATATTTTTTTAGCAAGTCCATTCGGCCGTTTTTAAAGTAAAGCAGCGCTTCCTTGCCGCTGCCTGATTTGCCGCTGCCGATGGTGCCCTGCGCCACGCTTTCCAGCTTTAGCCGGTGGCCGAGCGCTTTTTCGATTTCTTCCAACAGATCCAAATACGGCACCTGGAAAATATCAAAATTTAAATACGGCTGGATGACCTCGAAATCGAAATCTTTGATATTATACCCTATAATCTGATCCGCGGTCTGCAGCAGCGGCGCGAGCTTAGCCAGCTCTTTTTCTTCGTACGCGAGATACCGGTCAGCCGAATAATCATAAATACAACATACTGAAACTTTTAAAAGATGGTTTTTACCCCGGCCGCCCACTTCTTCAAAGGATTTTTGTGTTTCCAAATCCAGTACGATTTTTTTGAGTTTCATTTAACTGCAAAACTGCTAATAATTAACGCGAACCCGCCTGCCGGCAGGCCCGCAAAAGACTGCAAAAAACCTCGCGGAGATTTGTGATTTTTTGCAGGTACCCGCTGTAATGCAGTTTAGTAAATTTTTGGCAAAATTACAAAATAACAGCCGCTCTCCCGCGCGAGCGCCTTAAATTCGAAATATTTCCTGGCGGCCAACCTGTTAAGCCTAAGCCGAATTTTATTTGTAAGTTTCCTTATTGGAACGCCATAAAAAAATTTGGCAAAACTGAAAAAGTTTGGTACAATTTATCCATTCCTTATTATTAAGCCCTGCCGACTGTTTATCGGAGCAGGGCGAACCGGATTCCGCGTGTCACCAGCGTTGCCATCCGCGAGTAATCCGCGCCTATGCAAAAACGAACACTCTCCATCGAAACCCCCAGCAAAATCGGCCAGGAAGCCGAGGTGTCCGGCTGGGTCAACTCACGGCGCGATCACGGCGGCGTGATTTTTATTGATTTGCGCGACCATACCGGACTGGTCCAGCTCACCGTCCACCCCGAAAAGAAAGACGCTTTTGCCGCGGCCGATAAATGCCGCGATGAGTTCGTTATTAAGGCAGTGGGCAAAGTTATTGAACGCGCCCCGGAACTGGTTAACAAAAATATTCCGACCGGCAGCATTGAAATCGTAATTGACACCTTAACAATCCTCAACAGCGCCAAGCCGCTCCCCTTCCAAGTCGCTCACGGCCACGGCGAAGAGCAGGAAACCAACGAAGACCTGCGCCTCAAATTCCGCTTTTTGGATTTGCGCCGCGAAAAAATGCAGCTAATGCTCAAAAAACGCCACGAAATGATCCAGTCGATCCATCGCTACATGACCGAACACGGCTTTATTGAGATCACCACGCCGATCCTGACATCAAGTTCGCCCGAAGGCGCGCGTGACTTTTTGGTGCCATCCCGCCTGCATCCGGGTAAATTCTATGCCCTGCCCCAGGCGCCGCAGCAATTCAAGCAGCTGCTAATGACCGGCGGGGTGCCAAAATATTATCAGATAGCCCCGTGCTTCCGCGACGAAGACCCGCGCGCCGACCGCAGCCCGGGCGAATTTTACCAGCTTGATCTTGAAATTGCCTTTGCCGACAAAGACGAAGTCGTGTTCCAGGAAATGGAGCCGTTGTTTGTCGAGCTTACCGAAAAGTTTGCCGGAAAAAAAGTGATGCAAAAACCGTTCCCCCGCATCCCCTACCTTCAAGCCATGGACTTGTACGGCAGCGACAAACCCGATTTGCGATTTGAAATGAAGATGGTTGATTTGACCGAAGAACTCCGGAACACGGACTTTTCCGTTTTTGGCAACGCCATTAATCCGCCGACTGGCGGAGGCGGCGTGGTTAAAGCGATCTGCTGCCAGGGCGGCGCCCGGCTGACCCGTTCCCAAATTGACGAGCTGACGGAAATGGTAAAAAAGGAAGGCGCGGGCGGGTTGGCCTATATTGTGTTGGATGCCGACGGCTTGCGTTCTCCCATCCTCAAATTCTTGTCGGAAGAAGAAAAGAACGCCATCATTGGCAAAACCAAAGCTGATAAGGGCGACATCATTTTCTTTGGCGCTGACCAAAAGCCGGTCGTTAACAAAGTCTTGGGCAAGCTGCGCGACAAGCTTGGCGACATTTTTGGCCTGAAAGATTCCAACCTGGTTGCCTGGGCGTGGATTACCGATTTTCCGATGTTTGAATGGAGCGAAACGGAAAAGCGCTGGGATTTTATGCACAACCCGTTCAGTATGCCGCAAGGCGGCCTGGAAGCTCTGGAAACCCAAAAACCGGATGAAGTTCGCGCTTACCAATACGATATCATCGCCAACGGTTTGGAACTGTCATCGGGCGCCATCCGCAACTACAAGCCGGAAATTATGTACAAGGCTTTTGAGATCTGCGGCTACAGCAAACAAACGGTAGACGAAAAATTCGGCGGCATGATCCGCGCCTTCGAGTACGGCGCGCCGCCCCACGGCGGTTTCGCGCCGGGTATAGACAGAATGCTAATGTTATTCCAAAACGAGCCCAACATCCGCGAGGTCATCGCTTTCCCCAAGAACGGCAGCGCCGAAGACGTAATGATGGGCGCCCCGGGCACCGTGGAAGAAAAGCAGCTCAAGGAATTACATATCAAGCTGGATTTGCCGAAACCCAAGGCCAAATAGCCAGGCTGCCCCGGATAATTAAGATTCCTCAATGAATATCGCTAATATCAAAGAAAGTTGGCAAAAACTTTCCCCGCAAAAGCAAAACGCGATTTACTGGACGGCAATTATTTTGCTGATCGATGCAACTGTAATTGCCCAACATTCCATCGGCTTTGCCCAAACCGGCCAGTGCCGCGATTATATGATTTTAGGCAGCGCGGCGCATGCCTGCACCATCGGCGAATTCGTTCGTAATGGCTGGGCGTGGCTTTCGTTCACCAACGTGCTGATTTTTTTGCCGGCCGTACTCACGATGATGTTCGCCACCCAAATCGTCGATGTGGTGTTCGCTAAAAAGAAATAGGCACCCGCGATTGCGAATTAAACACACACTTAAACAAATCCTATGTCTCAACTTTTTTCTCTCCTCAACGACTTTCTCGACAACCAAAAAAAGGAAATTTACGCCGCGCTGGCCCTAATCGGCCTGACTGACGCATTATTTGCGGCTTTATTTACCCTGCAGTTCGCCGCCACTCACCAGTTCCGCAACTATATGATCCTGGGCAGCCATACGCAACCCTGCTCCTGGTCGCAATTCCTTATGGCAGGCGGCCGCTGGCTGGCATTCGCCAATCTGTTCTTTTTTGTTCCGGCAATTTTGATCTCCATGCTCCTGCCGCGGATAGTGGAGCTGGCCAGATCGGCACAGGAAAACGATTAACAGCCGCAAATTGTCTCAGGCGGGGCATAACAGAACCCTATGAATGTCTTGCGGCCCGTTTTGTAGTATTTTGCAGATTCGCATTTTTCGAAACTTTGCAGATTTATGAAAAAAACACCAAAGAAAAAAACACCGGTAAAAAAATTCGAAAGCAAGATCACCAAATTCCTCGACCAAGCCAAGGTTAAATACGGCGTCATCGAACACAAAGTCGTCTACACCGCGCACGACGCCGCGCAGACCACCAAGAAAAAACTTTCCGACATCGCGAAAGTCGTTTTGGTCAAGGCCGACAACGATTACGTACTGATCGTGTTGCCGGCCGGAAAATACGTTGATTTTAACGGGATAAAAAAAGCCCTTAAAGCCAAAAAAATCGGCATGGCCAGCGAAAAAGACATCGTCAGACACCTTAAGACTAAAATCGGCCTGCTCCATCCGTTTGGCTCGGAATATAACTTAAAAACTTTGCTCGATAGAACCTTGGCCAAATCCAAAAAAATGATTGCTTCCGCCGGAGCCTACACGCACAGCGTGGAAATCAAACTCAAAGATTTCGAAAAACTCACGAATCCTATAAAAGGAACATTCTCTAAAGCTAAGAGATGAACACAGATCCCGATAACCGCCATGGGTCAAGTAGAAATCCGCCGTTTTATTTATACTAACGGCCGCAAGCCATAATTTGCCAGAAATTAGATTTGCATTCATCCGTAATCTATCCGTGTTAATCCACCTTGCAGCACCTTAAGCTCCGCCAATTTGAAGGGCCGCTCGATCTTCTGCTTACGCTCATTGAAGAGCGCAAGCTTAATATTACCGAAATTGCGCTGGCCGAAGTGACCGAGCAGTTTATGCGGTACATCCGGCAGCTGGAACGGATTGATCCCACAATTTTAGCCGATTACCTGTCGATTGCGGCCAAACTGCTGGTTATTAAGTCCAGAGCCATCCTGCCGACGCTGGAAGTCGAATCCGAGGAAGAAGACGCCGGAGTCAATTTGGAATCGCGCCTACTGCTATATAAGCAGTTCAAGGAAGTCGCCAAATACCTGAAAAAACTGGACAACCGCCGCAAGCAAAGCTTTACTAGAGTCCTAAGCTTTGAAGAACGGATTAACTTTTTTCCCGACCCGAACGTAACGGCCGACCTGCTCCGCCAGCGCATCTTAAATGTAGTCAGCGGCTTGCGCGAGCTCGACGCCCTGCCAAAAGCCAAGCTGCGAGAAGCCGTTTCAATCCAGGAAAAAA
>JAJYJE010000047.1 GCA_021789715.1 bacterium
GCCTAAAAATTCAAAGCCCAGAACTTCAGTACAGTATTCTTCCATAATTTCCTTGCGCAGCGTCTTTTCTATGGTATCGTGGAGCTCCACGCCGCCGCCGCCAATGTCCCACCTCCCCTGCTCATCCCGGGCCTGTTTGGACCGCTTGCCCATAATAAAATTACCCTTGCCGTCGTGGCAATAATAAATCACGGATACGCCGACGCAATCGACTCCCTTACGCAGGGATAGGGCTTGTTCTTTTTGCTGTTCTGACATACAAAACAATTTCGTAACTGCCAAATAAGGCTAACGTATAGCCGAGGTCCCCAAGCAGCGTGCCGCGGAAGAACGGCAAACCGTTTGCGTACGCGGCCATAATGCCGCTGATGCTATGGGAATAATAAGGATAGAGGAAAGCAAAATTGGTGACTATAAAGAATATGGCGGAAGCGCCAAGCGAAGAAACAAATATCCTCACCCATCGCCCCATCCCCTGCTGTAATACCGTCCCTTGGGCTGCCTCGTAGGCAGGCCGCGGTCCTGCACTACGCCTGATCCACAAGCCGAACAACACGCCGACCAAATGCGCGGCGTATACCGCCGCCATCAGCGGCCAGGAGAAAAAGCCCAAAAATACATCGCTAATAAATCGCGCCGCTAGCGGTATAACTACTGCCTGTTTTTTTGGCAGATACGCGCCGGCAAAAATCGCCAGTGCCGTTACCGGCGCCGCGTTGGGCATGTGGGGAATGAAGCGAGAAATAGCCGCAAAAACAATAATCAAATAAATCATAATTTTTCCGGAGTGTTTAATTCTATTAAATACCGATGCAGGTCTTTAATGGTACGATGGATGTCCCCGGCTTGGCCCGCGGTCACCTGGGGATCTTTTTTCAGTATGGCAACGCTTTTTTCCAGCCTTTCAAGCAGCGATCTGTCGGAAACAGTCCCCCGTTCCAGCAGCTGGCGATGCAGTTTTTCCAGACCCGCAATATATGTCCGCAAATTTTTCTGGTTATGGTCGCTAGAAAAATCTTTATCGTAAGATTCCAGTACCGAAAGCCACATGGGCATGATATCATGCGCCCGTTCGGGTTGATTGTCAAATTCGCCTCTCATTGGAATATGATGCGGGTTACTGTCCGCTGTCCGTAATTAAGTCTAATTTCCACTCAACCTTATCGCTGTCCTTCAACACGTACGACGAGGCGCCGACATTGCTCGGCTTGCCATTGACGTAAAATGTCCAAAAGTGTTTGTTGTCAGGAGCGATGCCGTCGATTGTTTGTACGAATTTCCCCGCGGCGCCGTAATCTTTGGCAACCACCTGGTGGGTATTGGCAAGCAAGTCGTAGGCAGTGGTACCCGCTTTGACTTTATCGTACCGATGGTTTAAATTGGAACCTTCGACGGTATTTGTGACAACAACATATCCAGGCGTGTAATCCGGTTTACCTGCCTCGTTGGCCGGCGGGCCTGCATCTTGCCGGGCCTGCATTTGTCCGGCCGGCGATGTTTGGCCGGTTGAGGTTGCCTGCTGATTACTTGGCGTTTGCTGAGTTGGCTGCGCTTTATTGCACCCTGCTGCCGTTAAAATCACAAGCAACGATACCACAACGATCTTTATAGCTTTGAAAAATTGAAAATTTTCCATTGAAAATTAAAAATTTTTAATAATCTATCCCCCGCTGGGCGAGTATACCCTTGTAATACGGGTGCTTGACCATTTTCATTTCCGTAACGAGGTCGCAGTGTTTTAAAATTTTAGGATACTTATTATGGCCGGTCAAAACCAAATGGGTTTCCGGAGGCTTGATGGCGATCAAATCTATGATATCACGCTCTTCAATGAGTTTCAATTCCAGGGCCGAGATAATTTCGTCGAGCACGATGACCTCATATTGTCTTGAAGCGATAATCTTCCTGGCCCGCTCCAGGCCATGCAGCGCTTCGCGAATATGCGCGTCCTTTTGCTTCTGGTCGCCCAGGATGCCGACAAAGCCAATGCCAACCTGCTCGTTATCGATTTTGCCGACGCGCGATGAATGCCCTACGTTATTAAAAAAATCGATTTCGCACGACAGCGGCCATTCCCCTTCCGCAGTTTTATCTTCTGACGTTTTCCGCGCCTTTACGAACTGCAGCACGAACACATTCATGCCCGCACCGGCCGCGCGCACGGCCAAGCCCATCGCCGCCGACGTCTTCCCTTTGCCAGCGCCGATGTAACAAATCACCAGGCCTTTGGGTTCAATAGATTCTTCTAATGGAATTTTTCTTTTAACCATTGAAATATCTTATATTAATTTGATATAATAAGCGCCAGGAAGGGAAAAATGAAAATTGTAGGAATAATGACGTTCTTCCTAGCCGCCTTATTCGCAATAGCGGCTTCGGCGACCAAAACAGAGGCCATAGACGCGCAGTCGTCTGAAAGAAAGGCTGCCTGGAACAGGAGGCACAGCCTCCTCGAGGCGGCCTACAGGATGGCGCTGGCCATTGGGATAGCGCTAACTGTCTTGGGACAAAAATAGATGACTACATTGTCTGCTATGCCGCCGGGAACCTGCTTTCCCCGGCGGCTTTGATTTTATCAAAAATTTCAGGGCGGCGGCAAAGCCGCCGCCCAGTTTTTCTAAATATATAGCGTCTTTTACCGTCGAATTTACTTCGCGGTAAAAGACAACTTCTCCGAAAAAGATAGGATTCGAGCGTAGCGAGAATGGTTGGGAAGAAAAAACCGATAGGTTTTGTCTTCCCAAGTCATTATCCGCACTTGCTATACCCGCACAGCTCGCATTTCATGCAGCCTTCGGCAAAAATCAGCATGTTGGCGCAGGTCGGGCAGACTGGCGCGTTACCCAGATTGGCTATGGAAACTTTCTGCGTGGTCTTATAGGTTAAGTGGCCATTAGTTTTGATCTTTTCTTCGACTACCACCTGTTCGGTAATCTTCTCTTCGATTTTCATCGTAGCCTCGCTCTTTAACGGGCGCAGAGTATCCGCCCCTGCATTTCCGCGCAAATCCGCGTTTGCAGTCTTATCTGCGTCGGTCCGCGACGGTGGCAAATCCAGAGCCAACTGTTTGTCGTAACGCTTAATGTGCTTCTCAAGGACTTTGGCAATAGCATCCGGCAAGGAATAAACCATACCGTCTTCACTAAAACTTACGTCCGGGCCGCGAATGCCCTTGAGCTGGTCAATAACTTCTTCAATAGCCACGTTGGAGCGCAGCGCCGTGGAAATCAGGCGGGTAATGGCTTCAGTCTGGGCGCCAAAGAAGCCGCCGGCCTTGCCCATAGTCGCGAACACCTCGAACGGTCCCTGTTCGTCCTCATTAATAGTGACAAAAATATTGCCGTACGCCGTGTTCATTTTGTATGTCACGCCCTGCATAACGGATGGGCGGCTGCGCGGGGCAATCTTGATTTGAACATTGTCGCCGGACATAGACATAACTTCCTGCGGCTGCTTGGAAGCTGTCTGCTTGGACGCGCCCGCCAAAGCTTTAGCAGAGGCGGATTCAATCTGTTCCGCCACGTCCTTGCCGAGCTTCTTGTGGTCAGTAGCCAAAATCTGCTCGTCGCGCGAGCCGTCACGGTAAATCGTGCCACCCTTGCAGCCCAGGTCATACATCAGCGTATAAAGTTCTTTGGTCTGTTCAATGGTATAGTTCTGCGGCGCGTTAACGGTCTTGCTGATGGCCGAGTCGGTCCAGCGCTGCACCGCGGCCTGCACACGCACGTGTTCTTCCGGCACCAATTCCATAGCAGTCACAAAGTAGTCCGGCAATTCCTGACCGGGATGCTTATCCAGCCAGTCCTGGGCCAGCTTGATTTTTTCCTCATGAACACCCAAACGCGATTTGCGGAAATATGTCCAGGAAAAAAACGGTTCAATGCCGGTAGAAGTACCGACCATGGTGCCGACCGTACCGGTGGGCGCCTGAGTCATCACTGTCACGTTGCGCATGCCGTACTTGGCCGCCAGATCGCGGATATACTGCGGCATAGCTTTCATATAGCCGCTCTGCAGGAATTTTTCCGCTTCAAATTTCTGGAACGGGCCCTTTTCGCGGGCCAGTTCAATAGAGGTTTCGTACGCGGTCACGGCAATAAACTGGTAAAGCTTGTCAATAAATTCCACGCCTTCGGGGCTGCCGTAACGCAGGCCCAAATGGATAAGCATCTCGGCCAAGCCGATAGTGCCCATGCCCACGCGGCGTTCGGACAATTGCTGCTTTTTGTTCTCGTCAAAAAAGTACGGCGTAGCGTCAATTACGTTATCCTGGAAGCGCACCGCCTGCTGTACCGTAGCCTTAAGCTCATTCCATAAGACTTCCCTGGTTTCCTTGTTGACGTGCTTGGCCAGGTTAACATGCCCCAAATTACAAACGCCCCAAGCCGGCAGCGGCTGTTCCCCGCACGGATTAGTGCATGGCAAGTCAGCATAATACCAGGAGTTAGAATAGTAGTTGGAACGATCAATAAAGTACATGCCCGGCTCGGCGCTCGACCACGCCGATTCTATGATATTAGTCCATATGTCCTGGGCGCGCACCGTCTTATGCTTGATTACCCGGCCGCCAATTTCGCGCCAGCGGCGGATGTTGCCGTCCCACTGCTTCTCGTATTTCGGGTCGGATGAATCCGGAAAAATTAAATCCCAAGGCTGGTCATTTTTTACCGCTTCCATAAAATCATCGGTAATACCAACGGAAATATTGGCGTTAGTTATCTTACCGGCTTCTTTTTTAGAATTGATAAAATCAACGACATCCGGATGCCAAACATTCAAAATCAGCATTAAAGCGCCGCGCCTGCTGCCGCCCTGCTCTATCAAACCGGTAACGAAGCTGTAGAGCGATGCCCACGATACCGAACCGCTGCTGCGTCCGTTTACGCCTTTTACATAAGAATAACGCGGGCGCAACGATGAAACATTAATTCCCACGCCGCCGCCGCGGCTCATAATCTCAGCCATTTGCCCGAGCGTCTCAAAAATACCCTGACGGGAATCTTTGGGCGAGGGAATAACGTAGCAATTGTAGAAGGTCAGGTTCTGGCCGGTCCCGGCGCCGGTAAAAATACGCCCGGCCGGAACGTATTTCCAGTCATCCATCATGTCGCGGAACTTAAATTCCCACTCTGTGCGCAATTCCCCGGTTTTTTCCACGCTGGCAATATGCCTGGCAATACGTTCGAACATCTGTTCCGGCACGGTCTCCAGCGGCTTGTCCACGTGCTCAATAGCCCGGGTCTCCAGCTTGCCGTCGCGCATTTTAACATAAACCTCCTTTTTGGCCATGTCCATAGAATCAATCGTCCCGATCTCGCGCTGGCCGGTTTTGGGGTTAACCAGGACAACCACTGTATCGCCCACCGCCAAAGTCTCGCGCCTCACATCTTTCATGGCGTAGCGGTCAAGGAATATCTTCTCTCCGAGTTCTGAAAGAGCATTCACTTTTCTGGTCTGTAAGTTTTCCTTTATTTGTGTCGGCATAATGGTGGGTTATTCTAATTGTTCTAATTTATCTAATTATTCTAAACAATGACCAATGTCCCAAACTGTCCTCAAACATTTATCCATTAGACATTATTTAGGGCACTTAGGATGATTAGAGCACTTAGATTAATTTTAATGACTAATTTTAAACTATTTCAAAAATTGATAGGGCTATAATTTATTTAGTTCAACCTTAAACTCATTAACGTCCTCAAACTGCCTGTAGACGGCGGCAAAACGGATGTAGGCGACCTTGTCGACTTTCTTTAACTTTTTCATCACGATCTCGCCGATTTCCTGGCTGCTAATCTCGCCGTCTTTGGCTTTGCGTTGAATATCGATCTCTATGGCCGAGACCAATTTGCGGAACGTCTCGTCGGTATGCGGCCGTTTTTCCATGGGCAGGCGAATTGACCGTTCCAGTTTTTCCTTGGAAAAGGCCTGCTTGCTGCCGTCTTTCTTTACAACTGATAGATCCAAAATTTCGATCTCTTCGTAAGTACTGAACCGAAACTCGCATTTTTCGCAGGCGCGGCGGCGGCGGATGGCTCCGCCATCGTCCACCGGCCGGCTGTCAAGGACTTTGGTGTCATCATTTGAACAGTTTGGACAACGCATGTTACTCGGAGGGGAAAACCCAGGCGGGATCGATAAAGGGTTTTCCCCTTCCGACGCTCGCTAAAGCTCGCTGCCTCCCCTTTCCTTAAGTTGCCTCGGTCACGGAGTAAATCCGTTGCCCTCGGCACTATATTTTACTTGATAAACTGCTATTCGGATTATATTTAGGGACAATTAAAACCCCTCAATTGGCGAAAACGATGGTGCGTCTAGTGTCGGTCTCCACCCCTCAGCCCTGTGCCTGATGGTACAGGGTCTTCCCCAAGCGAAGGGTATATAAGCCTAAAGTGGCGCTTTATATACAAATATTCAATTTTTTCTTAGGTTTTGCTGTCTTTTCGTTTTCCACAAGATATAGTGGAATACACTTTTATGTTAATACTACATATAGTTTTTGTCAAAACTCGGGGTTTCCCAATTTCTGCCTGTTTCTTGTGACGGATATCCACAGCAATAACTTAAAAGGCGGCCGCCCTTCATCGGTTCCCAAAAGCGGTCCTTGCCCATTCAAAACCGCCGCAACTCCCCGCCGAGCACCGCTTGGTTGCCGTCGTCATCGTCGCTTCGCTCAAAAACCCCCTGGACGGTCGCCTGTGATGCCTCATCGGCCCACGGCTACCATCAGCTCTCGACCATCAGGCCCTGCCCGCACTACCGAATTAAGCTCTACTCGGTCGCCGTCAGAGACCTCCGGCCTCTGGCGGGCCTGCCCCCGTTCGTAAAGTAACTCACGCATTACGCCCGCAGTTTGCACCACAGGAACTGCGGGGCAAATATTTTTTTATGCCCTAATTTTGATACGATGAATTTTAGCTGCATTAATCTGAAATATTCAATCTTAAATCTACAAATAAAAACTCCCCGCGTTGGCTAAAAGCCGACTGGGGGAAATTTTTAAATTTACAGTTATGTATCTGTGAAGCTCCTCGTCCTCAACCTAGGAGGAGAGTTAGGGACGGGTTAAACTTTTGGTGGCGATCCCGTCCGCCGCTTCAGGAGCAAAATTTTTAAATTGACATAATTGCCATAATTTAAATAATTGAACATCATTGTCAAGCTTCATTTACTTATGGCAATTTCGTCGATCATGCGCCATTATGTCGATGAGCTTAAGGCACTACGTTCCGTACCGTGAACGCGCCGGCCACACTGCCGGGGGCCGGATGGGCCAGCGGCGTCGGCGGCAATTGGGTCAGGCTATCGAGCCCGGCCAAG
>JAJYJE010000048.1 GCA_021789715.1 bacterium
TGAATGATTTATAGATTAAAAGATTGAAAGCTTTGACGGTTATCCAATCTTAGAATTTTCAATTTTTAATCTTTCAATTATCTGCTAACCAGTACGGTAAACAGCCGAAGCAGTCCGTAGTCAAACGCACCGAGAATAAGAGCGACGCCGAGGCTGAATAAAATGACAATGACCGTATACTTAACCGTTTCCGATCGTGTCGGCCATACTACCTTGGCTAACTCATTTTTTACTTCGGTAAGGAATTGAAACATATAGTAGTTTTTACAGGCTTTTTTAAAAGGCCCAGGGGCCTTTATTAATCCTATGATACCAAAAAACCCGCCAATTTGTCAAATAAGGCTAGGAGGCTGGTTTTTCCACAGGCAAATCCTTACAAATCATGTTGATTTTTGCGAATACATCGTCCAATTTGGTGTGGGGCTTTACGAAATATTGGTCAACCTTCAGGCCCTCCACTTGCAAAATATCTTTCTGGCTCCAAAGGTTGCTTAGGACCACCACATGGGTTTTGGCAATCTCGGGATCGGGATAACTTCTGATTCGCTCTAAAACTTTAATGCCATCCAGTTTGGGCAGCAGCAAATCAAGCAGAATTACGTCAGGACGATAATCTAAGCACATTGATACCGCCTGCTCCCCGTCTTCAGCCTCGTAAATTTCGTATTCTAAAGACAGGCGATCGCGCACCGAATCGCGCAACGCGCTGTCATCTTCCACAATAAGAAGTTTTTTTCTGGAAGCGGCCATAGGTATATAATACCACAAATCGGTTTAAAGCGGGCTTCAAACTGAGAATGTCCGGTTAACCACCTGATCTTCCCCTACCCGTATCATACCACGATAAAGCTGCCCGGGCGACCCCCCGGCAGCGCCAGAGGACTCCACAGGCACCATCTGGTAAGGAAAGGAACGGCGCCCTGCCGAAGCGGCGGCAATGCAAACCAGGTAGCGCCCGGGGTCCACTCGAAGCAGAAACTTGCCATCCCCGGCCGTAACGGCCTTGGCAACCACCACCGACGGCATGGCGGGATAGCTGAGCTCAACCGCCAACCCGCCGGCCGGGCGGCCCCCTTCTTTAAAGCGCACCCGACCCCACCAACGCGGCTCCGGCAGCGCCAGCCATAATAAAAATACCACGGCATAAAAACCAAGCACGGCATAGATCATCGCGGAATTATAGCGCAACAGGCTCAGCAGTGACAACAGCAGCACAAACCAAAACAACACTACTGTGAGCCGGAACAAAAATTTTTCCGCAAACGGGTCAAAATGGACAATTTTGGCCTTGGCCTTCTGATTCCAGTCTTTTTGGGCGGGATCCATGGGAATATTAAAAGGTATGACATCGCTGTTTTGCGTCAAGGTAAAAAACTCCCCGTGGTACAAATTGCGATAAATACCATCCCGCTCGCCGGGGACCACAGCTGAAGGGAAGGTGTAATTGCTTTTTTTGACCAGAATTTTAAATTTACCCGGGTAAGCCAAAAAATTAAAACGCCCGGCCAGGTCGCTGACGCATGCCTGGACCACTTGGCCGGTATGGGCGTCCACCAGCTGAACTATAACCGGGTCCAGCGGCTGTTTGCTGACGCTGTCGTACACAATGCCCCAATGCAAATTCTGCCGGCGCAAACCGAGCAGGACCAAAAAACGGTTAACGAGAAGATTAAGGCTGGTAAAAAAATTGGACATCTGAATCGGAAATAAGTTATAGGTTATGGGCAGTAAAAAGTAAGGAAGCGGCAGTTAAGCTTCGGTTGCTGACAACCAATGCCAGCAACCCGCTGGCTTCCAAAACTTACAACTTGTTCTTAGCGACTTTTACCACATTGCTGAGGAGCATCGCCACGGTGACCGGGCCGACGCCGCCCGGTACCGGCGAAACCGCCGCCGCTATTCTAGACACGCTGGCAAAATCCACATCGCCGACTATGCCGCCTTCGGATTCGGATGTCCCCGCATCAATAACCACAGCACCAGGCTTAATGCTCCCGCCTGTAATCAGGCCGGCGCGGCCGGTCGCAGATATAACCACATCGGCCCGTTTAAGGAGCGAAGACGCGTCGGCGGTATATTTGTCGACAGCCCGCACCGCCAGGCCGCGGCGGCGCAGCAGCGCGCTCACCGGCTTACCCACAAGTTCGCCCTGGCCTACCATTACAATCTTTTTATCATCAAGCCCCATCGGTAAGCTGTCCAAAATCTCCAGGACTGCTGCCGCTGCCGGCGGCAACAAAAATCCTTCCCCCCGATAAAAACGCTCCTGGTTGACGCTGCCGATGCAATCCGCGTCCAGTCCGGAATCGACCGCGTCTAAAATTTCCCGCCGCGGGAACCCGGACGGCAAAGGAAGCTGGACGATTAAGCCGCATAACAACGGCTCGCGGTTTATCTTTTTTATCTCTTTAATAAGATTAGCGGCGGTTATGGCATCCGGAAACGCCGCCTCGCGGAATTCCAAACCTATCTGGCGGGCGCTCCGGGCTTTAATCCGCACGTAGGATGCCGAAACTGTATCATCGCCCACCAACACGTCACAGAATACCGGACGAAACGGAAGGGCCGCGACTTCACGTTTTAAACCTTCTAAAATATTGGCTGCAATGGCGCGACCGTTGATTATCATGCGTTATGGGCAAAATTGAAATTTAAAATCCACCTGGCTTTAATATTGTCAATTTTGTTCAATTGTGTCAATTTTGTGATTTCTTATATCTGTTCTGTGCCCACCACAGTAGCGCGTCTTTAACAATCGGCTCGGCTGTGGCATTGCCTTCACCGCCGGCTTCAACCAGCACCGTAATCGCAATTTGCGGATTCTCATAAGGCGCGTACGCGGTAAACCAAGCATGGGTCTTAAGCGGGTCACTGCCGTCAAACTGCGATGTCCCGGTTTTGCCGGCTGAAGTTATCGGCAAGGTCGAAAGGGCCCGCGCCGTGCCGGACACAACAGTCTCCCGCATTCCCTCCTGGACAATTTTAAAAACGCCGGGCGAGGCAATATTGGAAACCAATACTTTGGGCTGATTCTGCCAAATGGTTCTGCCGTCTTGATTGACGGCGCGGTTAGCAACCTCCGGTACGTACCCGACCCCGCCATTGGCTACGGTAGCGGTCCACTCGGCCACTTGCAGCGGGGTCACCAGTAAGTCGCCCTGGCCGATGCCCATATGATACGTGTCGCCCAAATACCACTTGCCTTGCAGCGGATCATTATGGAAATAGCGCATTTTCCAGGCGGGATCAGGCACAAGGCCGCCCTTCTCACCCGGAAGATCGATGCCGGTAGGCTTACCCAGGCCAAATTTGCGGAAATAGCCGGCCAGACGGTCGGGTCCGAGCCCCTGCCATGATCCGTCCGGCGGCCCGCCCGCTACTTCGTAGAAAAAAATATCGCTGCTCATGGCGATGGCGCTCCGCACCGTCATCGGCCCCAAGCCGGCCGGATTCCAACCGTGAAACAGGTAACCGGCGCCGCCATATTGGTTAGCTACCCGAATAACGCCGCGATCGACAATTACCGTATTTTCGGTAATTACGCCTTCCTGCAATCCGGCCGTGGCAGTCATCAGCTTGGATGTGGAGCCCGGCGGATACAAGCCCGCTATGGCGCGATTGAACAGCGGCTGGGTTTTATCGTCCAGCAATTTTTGATAATCCGCCTCGGAAATTCCGTGAGCAAACAAATTGGTGTCAAAACCAGGACTGCTGACCAGCGCGAGCACCTGGCCGTTACGGGGGTCTATAGCTACGGCCGCGCCCCGCTGCGACCCGATGGCCTGCTGCAAACCCTGGTAAAGCTGATCCTGCAAACCCTTATCGATATTTAAAACCAGCGTGTCGCCCGGCGTCGGCCTGTCTTCGCCCAAAACATCCTGAAGCTTGCCGGTGGCGTCGACTTCCACCAAATCCGCTCCGTTAATGCCGTGGAGATAATTTTCGTAGACCGACTCTATCCCCAGTTTGCCGATAAAATCGTTGGGGTCGTAACTGCCGGGATCTTTTACGTTGTCTAAATCCCCCGGACTTACCAGGCCGGTATATCCCAGCAAGTGGGAAAATTCCCGGGCCTGCGTGTAGTCCCGGATCGGAATTTTTTGGATGTCAAAACCGACAAAATCCTCGCCTTGCGTTTCAAACAGTATGCTTTGCTGCTCGGTTAAGTCTTGCTTGATGATTACTGGTTGTATCGAATTCCTGTCGGTTGCCCGGATTTTTGCCAATGCGGCCGCTGCATCAAACTGGAATTCGGCGGCCAGCGTGGCCACTTCGCCATTAAGGCCGGCTTTGGGCAAATCAAACGGCGTGGCGATTAAGTTGTAACTGGCGGTATTCTCGGCCAACACGTCCCCGTTGCGATCCAAAATTTTACCCCTGGGCGCCAACACGACCTGTTTGCGGATGCGGTTATCTTCGGACAAAACGCTAAAATCGCCGCCGTGCAAAATTTGCAGGTAAAATAGCCTGCCAACCAGCGAGGCGACCGCCAGCGTGACAAAGGCCACCAGCCACCAAAATTTGGGCGCGGATCTCTCGTTGTCATAAACGCCTTCCACGCCCCGCTGGGTATCAGCCGCGGATTCGTCCCAATCCAACTGCCGCTTATTTTTTCCCTCTCGCGTCGAGGTGTAGACTTCGAACGGATTCCTCATTATCGTAACCTTGAAATTTCAAATCGCGCAAATATTCTTTTATTCGGGAACGCTACCTCACCTTATACTCCCTTACCACGTATTTCCCCAGGAAAGTCTTCAGGTAGCCCGCGGCTATATACATCGGGTACAGCAATGCCGCGTTATATAAAAATCCGGCCACCCAAGAGCCAAGCCAGCCGCTTGCGGACGGCGGGTACGCGGCTAACCCGAGCTTATAAAACACAAACGCGTAGCCGACGGAACCAAAGTAAAACAAAAGCTGGGCGGGAAACAAAACGATGGCCAGATATTTAAGGCTGAGTTCCAACACCAAGTAATTCTGGACCAGGAGGCGGATCGCCAAACATACCAGCAGCAAAGGGATGGCAAAAGTGCCGACCCAGGCTCCAGCCGAGAAATCCATAAACAAACCCGCAAACAGAGCAAAAAACCAAAAATCATCGTCCGTTTTGTCGACGGACCAAATCACGGCGATTAAAAACAAAAAATTTGGAACCTGGCCGTAAATCCTCAAATACGGGGCCAGCCCGACATTCAGACCGCACAAGAAAATTATGGAAAGCAAGTATATCAGGTATTTCACAACGATATAAAATAAAAAGGGGGAAATAATCGGAAAAACGCACATCCCGAATGATTTTAGGCCTTGAATTCTACTTACGGTTTTGCCACAAAGACAAAATCCAAATTGTTAAAATCCACGGGACTGACGACAGTGGCTTTCTTGAACAAATCATTAGGGGAAGAAATCACATCGCCTACCTGGCCGAGCAATAAACCTTTGGGAATTTGGGAGTTAATGCCGGCCGTGGTAACCAGCCAGCCCTTCTCAATATCGTCATTCTGCGATAAGTGGTCAAGTATCAAGCCTGACCCGAACGAGCCGGTTACTATGGCATCCGCGCCGGTCTTGCTAAGTTCCGCGTCCGCGACAAATTTGGAACTTGTGGCCAAAAGCGCCGTACTGCTGTTCTTTCCGGCGTATATAATTTTTCCAACCACATACCCTTCGGAAATTACCGCCTGGCCTACCGCCACGCCCTGGCTGCCGCCGCAATTGAGCACAAATGCGTCGGTTACGCCGAACGAATTTTCCGACAAAACGGTGCACGGTGCCAGGGCAAACGGCGAAGTGTTTACAAAGCCTAGTTCCTTGCGCAGCGCGTCGTTTTCCCGCCGCAGCTGATCGTAACCTACCAGCTGCTGCTGCAGGCTGTATACCTCCTGTTCTAATCGCGTGTTTTCACTGTCAATTTTCCGCAATTCAAAGATAGTAGAAAAAAAGCCCTGGACGGGGCGGGCCACGGCCCGCGCCGCGAACTCCACCGGACGCGGCGATTGGATAAAAATCTCGGTAATCGGGTCAAGCCAGCCTTTTACCTGCATAACCGCCAACAGGCAAACCGCTACCAGGCACCCGGCAAAAATAGCGAAAGTTTTAGTATAGATAAAACGCATAGGCAGGATTCTAAATATACCCGCCAGCCATAGCCTGCTTGGACAGCGGCTGGGTCAAGTTCTGGCGGCCATCTTAACCTTAATATCCGATTAGCACGCAGTTTGGCGGACGGGAAATCAACACAACGCAGACGGATTATTGGCTATTAACTTATGAAAATTGAACGGTTAAAAGATCCTTAGGGCCGCTTCCGATCTTTTAATCATTTAAGCCTCTCATCCTTTAATCTGATGTATACACGCCTAAATTTGCATATTCGCGATTGCTACCTTGGGATCTTGCCGAACTCCGTGGGAACTAGCACATCCCGAAGCGTTTCCAAATCTTCCACCACCACTCCGGCACCGCGCGCCACGCATGTCAGCGGATCTTCCGCGACATGGATGGGCATTTTGGTGGCATCGCGAATAAGCCGATCAAGCCCGCGCAACAACGCGCCTCCTCCGGCCAGGACGATGCCTTTATCCAAAATATCGGAAATCAGTTCCGGCGGCACATCTTCAATAACATTCTTAACGTTATTGACAATAACGCGAAGGCTGCGCATCAGCGCTTCCCTGACCTGCGTGTCGGAAATCGTAACTTCTTTGGGCAGCCCGGATACCAAATCGCGGCCGCGCATCTGGGCATACAGCGGCTCTTCCAGTTCGTAAGCGCTGCCGATCTTAATTTTTACCTCTTCGGCGCTGCGCTCGCCGAGCAGCAGGTTAAAATTCTCACGGGCGTACTGGATAATATTTTGGTTCATCTCGTCGCCGGCAATGCGGATACTGCGCGATATGACGATTCCGCCCAAAGAAATAACGGCAATCTCAGCCGTTCCGCCGCCGATATCCACAATCATGCTGCCGCCGGCCTCCTGCACCGGAAGGCGGCCGCCGATGGCCGCGGCCATCGGCTCCTCGATTAAATAGGCTTCGCTGGCGCCGGCATTCATGGCCGCATCCACAACGGCGCGCTTCTCCACTTCGGTCACTCCCGAAGGAATTCCGATAACTACCCGGGGACGCCGCAAAAAAGCGTAGGTCTGGACATGGACCTTATCTATAAAATAACGGAGCATGGATTCGGTTACTTCGAAATCCGAAATCACGCCGTCCACCAGAGGCCGGGTGGCGACAATATGGGGCGGAGTGCGGCCGACCATTTTGCGGGCCTCGCTGCCGATAGCCAGAATTTGCTTGGTG
>JAJYJE010000049.1 GCA_021789715.1 bacterium
CCTTACCCTTCCTTAGCCGTCTACAACTCCTGGAACGTGCCCAATGACTTTAGCAGGGTAGTGCCGGCCAACGCGGCGGATTTGGGGATGCCGGTAGGCAGTGCCGTGGCGGCAAGGATTTTGCAATGAACCGGGAATATACCGCCTCGGAAACAAGGTTGTTTGCCGGGCTTGATTCGCCCAAAAAAATTCAGGATTTTTTGGAGACTTTGTCCGTTAATTTTGAAAAGGACGGGGAGACCTGCCGGTCGCCCCGTTTGGTTTTGCGCCATAAATCGGCCCACTGCATGGAAGGGGCGATGCTGGCGGCGGCGATTTTGGAATTTCACGGGCATAAGCCGCTGGTTTTGGATTTGCGGTCGGTTAAGCCGCACGATGATGACCACGTGGTCGCGGTGTTCAGGCAATTTGGCTGCTGGGGGGCGATTAGTAAAACCAACCACGCGGTGCTGCGCTACCGCGAGCCCGTGTACAAAACTATCCGCGAGCTGGCGCTGTCGTTTTTTCACGAATATTTTTTGGACAGCGGCAAGAAAACGTTGCGGGAGTATTCCGATCCGTTTGACTTAAGATATTTTAACCGCCTTAAATGGCGGACCGCGGACCGGGAGTTATTTGAAATCCCGCAGCGCCTAGATTCAATTAGGCATTATAAATTATTGTTTTCCGCGCAAATTCGCAATTTGCGCAAAGCGGATCCGATTGAAATTAAAGCGGGCAGGCTGACGGACTGGAAGAACCGTTAAAGTGTCCGGGTAAATAAAAGAATGCGGCGGGGACCATTGTGGTCCCCGCCGCGTGAGTAAGTTATCCCTTCTGTTGCCACTGCCGCCGGCGGATAACCAATCCGGCTGCTAGTAATCCCGTGCCGAGCAGCGCGATGCTGGAGGGCTCGGGCACCGGGGCGACATTAAAGTTATCGGCCCGGTAAACTCCGGCAACCGGGAAGACGAGCTTGTCGATCGGCCCGGCAATCCCGCCGCTATTCTGGAACGAATTGGCCAGCGTCGTTGTTGTCGATCCGACCAAAACGTTGTTCATGTAGCCTTGAATGGTTACCGTGGACAATGCCCCCTCGGCACCTGGCCAGTAGGCCAGATCTACGCCGCTGAAAATGAACGGCGTGCCGGATTCGGTAGTTAGCGTGGCGGTATCGTTACCGCCATAAGCGAAGTTGGGAGCGGACGGCGCCGCTATCGTGCAGCCGGAATAATTGGCGGCGCAGGCCGCGTCGCTCATAACTTCCCAGCCGGTCCATTGGTAGCCGGCGTAGTTTGTGGGCAGGTCGGCCCAGGCGTTGGCAACGCTCCCCAGGCTTTGGGTGAGCGTGACGTCGTCGAAATTAACAACATCAGCCTGTGCCCGACGGGCACAGGCAAACATCGCCAGCGCTGCAACGAGCGCAAAGCAACACAGCTGTCTCATTTTTTATCCTCTTTTGTGGTAGTATCTTGGTACCAACAATACTTTGATTGGTTGCGGTGCCAAGCGGTTAAATATAGCATAAAAATAAAAATTTGGCAAGGGTATGTGCAAAATAAAAGCCCTGTTACTCAAGGCTTTTTAGGATTTTAAAGTTAGTTGGTTCGTTTATCGCAGGAGTGGCAGTAGAACTCCAGATATTGCCGGACAATAGCGCCGGAAGAAAATTTTTCCCTGGCATGGGATGCCGCTGACCGGCCCAGCGCCGCGGTAAGATCGGGATTAGCCATTAGTTCCGCTAGTTTTTTGGCAAAGCCCGTAGTGCTGCCGACCGGGAACAGATAGCCGTCAGCACCATCGCGCAAAACCTCCGGAATGCCGCCGGCCCGCGTGGCCAGCACCGGCTTGCCGTAAGCCATTGTCTCTAAGATGCCCATGCCGAAGCTTTCGGTTTCCGAGGTGTACAGGCCGATATCGGAGGCATTAATGTAGCTGCCGATATCCGCGATGTTCTCTAAAACAGCCAGGCTTTTGGCGATGCCGTATTTTTTTACCAGCGGGCGGAACTGGGCAAAATCGCCGCCGGCCAGAATCAAGAGCTTAAAATTCTTGCGTCCCTTCATCAGCTTGGCAATTTGGAGCAGGTCGGGAATACGTTTGACCGGCCGGAGGTTGGAGAGATGGATGGCTAGGAAATCATCATCACTGATTTTTAATTTTTTACGGATAGCGCTTGGGGACTGGGTAATTTTTTCCGGCGTATAAAAATTATGAATGACTTCTATGGGCTTGTCGGTTTGAAGGGTGCTGATCGTGTCGCTTTTTAAGCTATGCGACACCGCGGTTACGCCGTCCGAGCGCTCTATGGAATATTTTATAACGGTAAACAAATTCGGATCCTGCGCTAAAAGCGTAATATCGGTTCCGTGCAGAGTGGTGACGATTTTAGGCGGTACAGCGCCGCCGGTCGCGAGGATGCGCTTGGCAAACAACGCGGCCGTGGCGTGCGGCACGGCATAGTGGACATGCACGACATCCAGGGTATAGCGCTGGTGTACCATCAAAATGGTTTCCGTAAGAGGCAGAGTGTAATCGGGATATTTGAACAGGGGATATTCGTTAATGCTGACCTGGTGGAAGAACAGGTTGGGTTTTTTGACGTCCAGGCCGAACGGGCGGTCGTAGGAAATAAAATGCACCTCGTGGCCCAGAGCCGCCAGCGCTTTGCCTAAATTGGTCGCCACAATACCGCTGCCGCCGACGGAGGGGTAGCAGATAATCCCAATTTTCAATTTTAAATTTTCAATTTTCAATTTATAGCGGCTTAGTAATTGCGCGAAGAAAGGGTCAAATCGGAAAGATTATTAACCCGTACGGGATCATTGGCGTAAAATCCCACGGCCAGGGCCGCGCCCATGCTGGCGCCTAAGGCCGCGGCTTTGCTGAATACCAGGTGAACATATTGCTTGGTATTCATCTGGCTTTTGTGGCAGAGCATAACCTGCTCCCAGCGGGCGCGCAGATCGCTGACATCGACCAAAATGTCGGGTTTTTTGTCCCACTCCGCGCTGGAAGCGTAAAAATACAGCGCGCCGACTTTGTGGACCGGCAGTTTTTTAAGTTCCTTAAGCCCGCCGTAACGCGCGTAACGGCAGGCATTGCGCGCCATTTGGGCCACGGCCAAATGGTCGGGATGCTGGTTTTCCGTGAGCGACGGCGCCAAGACAATATCCGGCTTAAATTTTCGTATCACCTCTGCCAGCTTAAAGGCTCCGGCCGGCGCGCTGGCCATATGGCTGTCGCCGCCCAGGTCAACGAACTCAAGCTCCGCGCCTATAAGCCGGGCGGCGGCCCGGGTTTCTTTTTTTCTGATTTGCGGCGTGCCGCTGGTGCCGGCTTCACCCAGGGAACATACGACAATTTTTACCTTACTGCCTTTATCGGCTTCTTTAATTAGCAGGGGAGCGGCGCCGAACTCGACGTCGTCCGGGTGGGCGCCGATTGCAAGGATTTTCATAAGATAATTTAAAGATTAAAAAATTTTAAAGATTATCCTAACCAGGCGAACTCCGGTTCGGTGATCTCGTCGCGCTTTATGAATTTGACATTGGGGAATTTATCGAACCGCAAATACGCGCCTTCGCCCTCGCCGTAAATATAGTGGGTGCAATGGATAACGGACTGCATCCATTCGAACCGATTGTCGCGGCCGGCGGATTTTTGCCTGCGTTCGATGGGCTGGCCGGGAAGACTAAGATATTTGCCGCCGCCTTCGTGGAGTTTAAGGATGCCGCCACTCACCTGGGCGCGGACAATTTCGCCTTGGTAATTTACGTCGGCAAAATAATCATCGGACAAATCGGACGCCGCGTCGCGGAAAACCCGGTCGCCGGAGCGGGCGAACTCCACACCCTCGAGTAATTCCATCTTCCGGTACATCTCCAGGCAAAAGTCAGCCACAGTTTTGGCTTCCGCCGACATAAATAAATCTATCAGCCGCTGGCCCATAAAACGCGGCAGCTGTTTTTTTATTTCTTCTTTCCAGCCTGCCGGCACGCGCTTGGCGTAAAGCGGGGAAAACTTTTTTTGAATTTTGTTCTCCTGCAAAAAATTTAAGCGCGCTTCCTGGCCGCTGTTCCGGTCGCGCATTACGGTAATGGTTTCCCGGTAGTCGGCATCGGAGTCGTGATAAAAAAAGACAATCTGTCCGCCAATCTTTTCGCGCAATTTTTTGGCAGTACTTATTTTAGCGGCCAAAAACCGTTTGGGGAAAAAACCGCACGGCTGCTGGCCAAAACAAATGATGGGTTCCATAAGGCAGTACGTCTATTATACCAAGGTCTGGGCAAAAATTACAGTTGCCAATACGGTAATTTTCAGCTATGCTAACAAGCAAAGAAAGCGGCGGCGCTCTCTTTTTATTATCGAAAGGAATAATGTGAAATTATCCGATTTGGCCAGTAACAAAAACCGGTGGTGGGCGTTGGTATTTTTGGCGTTGGGTTTGGGCATTGTTATTATCGACAACTCGGTGCTCAATGTCGCCATCCCGTACATTTTGCGCGACTTGAATACCAGTTTCGATGCCATCCAGTGGGTGATTTCGGGCTACGCCCTGATTATCGCCACGATTTTGATTATGGTCGGGCGGGTCGGCGACATTTACGGCCGCAAGCGGATTTTTTTGCTCGGCACGGTGTTGTTTGCCGTCGGCTCGTTCATTGCCTCGATTTCCCGGAGCGTCGGCATCTTGTTTCTGGGGGAAGCGTTTATAGAGGCAATCGGCGCCGCGATGATGCTGACTTCGTCGCTGTCGCTGCTGGTAAACGAATTCGAGGGCCGCGAGCGGGCGCTGGCGTTTGGAGTGTGGGGAAGCGTGGCCGGCGCGGCCGCGGCGCTGGGACCGCTGCTCGGCGGCTACTTGACCACGTATCACTCCTGGCGCTGGTCGCTGCGCATAAACGTGTTTGTGGCCATTGTGGCCCTTTTGGGTTCGGTATTTATTAAGGAATCTAAAGGCGAACAGTCGCGCGGTTTTGACTGGTGGGGTACTGTATTTTCCGCGCTCGGCCTGTTCAGCCTGGTGTTCGCTCTTATAGAAGGCGGCACTTACGGCTGGTGGCATCCGGCCAAATTGCTTACCGCGGGCCAGTGGCAGTGGGCGTCGCAGAACATCTCCGTGATTCCTTTTGTCATTGCGTTTGCCGTAATTTTTCTGGCGCTGTTCATATGGTGGGAATACGAAATGGAGAAGGGCGGCCGCAGTCCGCTAATGCGCCTGAGCATGTTCCGGAGTCCGGGATTTTCGTTCGGGCTTATTACGCTAGTGATTGTGTCCCTGGGCCAGTTCGGCTCGTTTTTCGTGCTGCCGATTTTTTTGCAGAATGTGCTGGGCTTAAACGCGTTTCGGACCGGTTTGGTATTTTTAGCTTCTTCGGTAGCGATTTTCATCTCTGGCCCATTGTCCGGCAATTTGGTCGCGCGGGTCCATAATCCGGGACGGATCGTGACCATCGGCATGTTTTTGAATGCTCTTGGCGTCTGGCTGATGGGGCGGGTAATCGGTCCCGCCATGTCGCCCTGGGATCTGGCGCCGGGGTTAATTGTGTTCGGGCTTGGCGTGGGCGCGTCATCCGCCCAGCTGACTAACGTGATTTTGTCGAATGTGCGCCCGGAGCTGGCGGGCGAAGCTTCGGCGGTGAACAACACGGTTCGCCAAGTTGGCACTAGTATTGGCGTGGCGATTTTGGGCATGGTTTTGGCCACCACCCTGGCGAGCCATATCGCCACCAATATCCGCGCTGACGCGATGGTTCCGGAAGCCGCCAAACAGCCGCTGATAGCCGCGATAAAAAGTATCGACCCGGAAAGCGGCCAGCGTCCCGATTTTGGCCCGGGGACGCCGCCGCAAGTTATTGCCTCCGTTAACAATGACGTAAAAGACGCCCTGGCCGCGGCATCGCGCTACGCGCTTTTGACCGCGTTGGTATTTTTGTTCGCGGGCGCGGTGTTTTCTATTTTTATTCCCAGCGGCAATACCAATGCGCCCCAGCCCGGCGAGCGCCCGCCTAGTGCGCATTAAAATGGCTCAAATTTGCGGCAGGCTAATGGTCGTCTATGGCGCGTAATTGCAAAGCTTGCCGTTGCTGGGCGTAAGTTGGCCCAAGTAATTTATGGTAATGAAAAAGCAAAGTTAGCAGGGAAGAAAATATTAAGATCGGCAGCAGCATGGCCACCACCCGGCGTTTGCTGATTTGGCCGCCTAAGTGGTGGCGTTTGGCGTAAAGATAGGCGATCATCATGGCGGTGCCTATGGCTACGACGGCCAGCAGGTTTATGCGGCTCCAGTAATCAAAGTGGCCCCGTGTCCAGAACAGGAATTCGTCAAAGATAAATCCTAGCGAGCTGCCCAGCAACACCAGCGGAATATAGCGGCTGGTGATCGGTTTGCGCATGAGAATTATGGCAATAATCAGCAGTAAGAAGCCGCTAATAAAGTGGTGAATGTGGTAGCCTTCAATAAAGAATTCCGGAATTGCTCCGTTCAAGACCGACCAAAAAATAATCCCGCGGAGGGCGACCACGGTAAACCAAAAAGACACGCATATCAGCAAGAGGAGTCCTGGCGTAATTTCGTGCTTATTTATGAACTCAATAAAGCGGGAGCGATTTTCCATATGTACAACTGATATTTTACCATAAATTTGGCGCTTTGTTAATCTGCCTCTATCTGGCATATTTCAGCCGTAAAAAAGTTAAAGCTTAATCTGATGATATCCCTTATTGGAGCTGTTTTGCGAATTTTTACAAGCAACGCAGCCGGAGAAGCTCGAACGACTTAAGCAGATTTATGGAGATGCCTTGGAAGCCAGGATTTTAAAGCGTCTAGATGATGAAATCGGTAAACGGGGAATTATTGATGTGTTGCGAAAGGGAATAAAAGTATAATAATGTTTTTTCATATAATGTTAATTTAAGGGTAAAGAAAAGCCCTTTTTGAGGGGCTCTCTTTTGCTGGCTTTTTGTTTCCGTTTTTCAGTAGATCTATATCAGCGAGTTGCCATTCCTAATGAGAATCTTTCCATCAGGTACAGGTGCGCTGTAAGATGCGTGGTCTACTACAGCTCTGCTTTGTGGGTTAAAGAGAGTTGGTTCGTCTGGTTTGTAGTTATTCCAGACATAATTTTTTCCAGTAAAGAAGTGGTAATTTGCACCAGCTACATCTACTGGATACATACTCTGGTTTGCCAATACTCCACCG
>JAJYJE010000050.1 GCA_021789715.1 bacterium
TTGACGAGGATATCGATTCTGCCAATTTTTTTTAGTGTTTCATCCACCGCAGACTGTATCTGGTTAATTTCGGTCACATCCATTTGCAGAGGCAGTGCCTGTCGCCCCATATTTTTTATTTCTTTTTGCTCGGGTAATAAATCAATTACCGGATAAGGTGTTGTTTCATCAAATTCAAATGAGTTAGCATTTTTTAATTCACAAACATTGCGGGCAAATTCTATGGCCGCCATTTGCATGCCATAGCACAGGCCCAAATACGGCACGTTATTTTCGCGGGCGTAGCGTATAGTCTCGATCATGCCTTCCGTGCCGCGGGAACCAAAGCCGCCCGGCACCACGATTCCGTCAAAACCTCCCAAAACTTCTTTAGCGCCTTTCTTTTCCACGTCAATCGACGAAATCCAATGCAAATTGGCTTTGACGTTGTTATGCCAGGAAGCATGCTTGATCGACTCCACGACCGAAATATACACGTCTGCCAGCTTGTAAGCGCCGGTTTCGTAATACTTGCCGACAACGGCAATGTTGACTTCGCGGCCGCCATGGTTGATTTTGTTTATTTTAGCCAGCAGGTTCTGCCACGGCTTCATGTCGCGCTTTTTGGACTTCAGGCCGAATTTCTGCAGGATTTTATCGGTCAACTTCTGTTCATCGAAATTCAGCGGCACGCGGTAAATCGTGTCGGCATTGGGCGCGGCTATGATATTTTCCGGGGCAATATTGCAGGTCCAGGCCAGCGTCTCCTTGCGGCGGTCGTCCACCGGCTTTTCAGCTCGGGCAATCAGGAAATCAGGCTGAATGCCATCGCCAATCAGCAATCTAACGGAAGTCTGCGCCGGCTTGGATTTCATTTCGCCTACCGAAGGCGGCGTCGGCAAATAGGCCACGTGGATGTGAAGCACGTCGCGGCCGTCGCGGTACTTCATGATCCGGTTGGCTTCCATAAACAGGATGTTTTGGTACTCCCCCACCGTCCCGCCGATTTCGGCGATCACAAAATCCGCCTTCCGCTCGCGCGCGGCTTTTTCCAGACGCGCAATAATCTCTTCCGGAACGTGCAAGGCGACTTCCACGTCTTCCCCTTCGTACTCGAAATTCCTCTCTTTACGGATAATTTCCTGGTAGAGCTGCCCATTGGTCACGTAATTGGAACTGGACAAGTCGGTATTCATAAACCGTTCATAATTGCCGACATCCTGGTCGGTTTCCATGCCGTCTTTGGTTACAAAGACTTCGCCGTGCTCCTGGGGGCGGATAGTGCCGGCGTCCACATTCAGGTAAGCGTCCATTTTAACCGGCGCCACGCGAAAGCCGCGCGACTCGAGCAACGCCGCCAGAGATGCCGTGGTTACGCCCTTGCCGACGCTGCTAATAACGCCGCCGGACACAAAAATAAATTTGGTATTAAGCTTCTTGGCCTTGCGCACATTCAGGTGATACGACATAGACTTTCCTTATTCCTCTCCCTCTGGGAGAGGGCAAGGTGAGGGTTAATGGCGATAAAAAATTATTTGGTAAATTTAAAAGTTGATAAGACAGTATTACTCTCAGGCCCTGCAATTCCATAAATATAATTCCCTTTTGCAATATATATGCCTACAGTAAATTGGCCATTCCCCTGATGATAGCCAATTACTTTTGCGGCATTTCCTTGAATTGTAGTATCTTGGATATTTAAACTTACGCCGCCATAAGACTTTGTTATATTAGCAATAAGGTTATCCATTGAGGAATTATAAACAGTTACTGAAAATAAAGTAACATCGGGACGACCATCCAATAACCCTGATTCCCTGACCTGCATAACACTTTGATCGTAACTGTTTGGAGAAGTATCGCTGACCAAAGTATTATTAGCCGAATCGACCGGATATTGAAACTCAAACCCATACTGATCATTTTTGTAGGTTTGCCAACCGGCAATGTCCGGTACCGTAGCGGCAGATGCAGATGCGGATGACGATGCAGACGAAACCTGGAGAGATTCGATTATTTCCTTGAAAATCGTATCTGACAGCCCCGGAGTGATCACGCCCGGAACCTTAAGAAGAGCCGCTTTGGTGGTACTGGCAATCACATCGGAAAACTGCTGCACCATGTCTTTGGTCACGACCAGTACGCGATTGCCGTCAATCGGAAAATAATAAATTGTATGGCCGCAGCCTTCCGCTCCTTCGTAAATGGCAAACCCGGTAAAGCTGCCGATTTTCGCCGCATCGATAAATCCCGGACTGAGCTTAAGCGTATTACCGGAAAAATTTTCCGCCGGCATATACGGCGAAAGCTGCCTTACGGCTTGGGAAACAGTGCCGTCCAATACCTGGATATTCACGTTAAAATCGCTCAACGTCGGATAAGTGTTAGGGTCGCCTTTCATATCGCAGGGGCCGTGATTCTCAAACGGAACTTGATGATTGACGGTTACGGAGCTTGACGCCTCCGTTACGGCCAATTCCGCCGGATATTGAAACTGGACGGGAACGGCACGGCCGCTAAAAGATTTCAAGCTTGCCTGTTGCGATCGGATTTTTAACAAAGCATTTTGCGTATCGGTATATATTTTCTGACGGTACTGGTTTTGCGCCTGCATTAAAATAATCAAAAAAAATCCGGATGCCAAAAAGACAAAAATCAAAACAAGCAGCAGTGTCTTGAGGCGAGGATTGGCCTCCCAGACGGTCGGCTTGCCGGATGGCTGGCCGGATTGGTTTTGGGGAAAATTGGTGTCCATAAAAATATCTCGCTGATACGCGGATTACGCGGAGGCGTGGATCCGTGAAGTCGGCGATATCCGCGTATACGCAAAATTTTTACATCGCCTCCACGTGAATTTTCGCGCCAGCGATAATGCCGTGGCCTAATTTTACTTTAACCCGATGTTCGCCTACTCCGCGAATGGGCCTGGCAATTTCGATCTGGCCCTTTTCCAGCGGATGATTTAATTTGGATGCTATTGCCGTAGCTATCTCCTTCTCGTGCACGCTGCCATAAATTTGACCCTTCTCGCCGACTTTGACCTTTACCGTAAATACCCGCTTTTCCATATCCGCTTTAAGCTCCTCTAATTTCTTAACTTCTTTCGCTCTCTTAATTTCCGCCTCCCGTTTTTCTTTAGCGATCTTTGCCTGCAACTCAACCGTGGCCGGCTGGACAAAACCCTTCGGAATCAAAAAATTCTGGGCGTAACCCGGGCTGACATCTTTTATCTCGCCCTTCTTCCCCTGCCCCGGAGCGTCTTTTAAAAAAATGACCTTCATGTGTTAAACAGATCTATGCTGATAAATTACGGAGGGACGCGGATCGCGGATACGTTATCCGTGTTAAGCTGCCAAATGTGATCCGTGTGCATCTGTCTGCCTATCAAACAAAAAAAGACCCTATTCGCGAGAGTCGCTTTTCGGGCTCTTCCTTAGTATACTTGATGATAAAAACTTGTCAAATTTAGCTCGCGGATACGCGGATATCGCGAACCTCACAGATCAGTGCTTTCCGCGTATTCTGTGTATCTGCGAACTAAATCTTTAAATACTTTCCAATCGCCAGCAAGGTGGATATAACCGCCAGAAGCAGCGCAACCACAAACAGCATCAGCACCAGAAACCAATAATTAAACAGGTTGGTGTGGAACACGTTCAGCTGCGGATTGACGTACGCGGTAATCTTGGGCAATACTTGGGTGAATATGGGGATAAACAGCAAGGAGGTAATGACAGTTGACCCAATGGCGTACAGCAGGCTTTCCGTCAAAAACGGCCCGCGGATGTACCAATTGGTCGCGCCTACCAGGCGCATAATTTCCACCTCTTCTTTGCGGTTATAAATGGTAAGGGTTATGGTGTTAAAAATTACCAAAATAGCGATTATGGAGAATACCGCCACCAGCGCCGCGCCGAAGGTGATAATGAACCGCAGGATCTTGCCGAGGCGGTCTATAACCACGCGATTATCTTCAAAGTTAACTTTGCTGATAAAATCCTTATAATTGGCACCCTCGAGTTCCTGGGCCACGCCGGGATAATCTTCCAATTTGTAAGTTTTTATATTGAGGGTCGCCGGCAGCGGATTTTCCGTCAGCTCATTGAGCGATTCCTGAATGAGCGGGTCATTGGCATGCCGCGCCTTAAACTCGTCAAAAGCCTGCTGCTGAGACGTGTAAACTATTTGTTTTATGCGCGGATCGTTCTGCAGGTCATTTTTTATCTTCATAATCTGCGACTCGTCCAGGCCGACTTTAAAATAGGCGCTAATGTCAACCGTATTCTGTATAGTTTTAATGGAGTAGCTCGTCAGGGCAAACATCAAAAATAAAACCGCGAAAATTACCAGGGTTATGGTCATAACCATAGTCGCGGCGGCCGAGAGCCACAGGTTGCGCCAAAAATTCACGAAACCGGTTTTGATTATTCGGAAAAATGACATAGATTCCATTGGGGATTGGCTAATTCTATAGCTGGTATTTGCCTTCTTTTTGTTCTTTGGTAATTTTGCCGCCTTCTAAAGTAATAACGCGTTTTTTAACCTTATTGACTAAATCCGCGGCATGCGTGGCCAGCATAACGGTCGTGCCCAGCTGATTAATCTTGAGCAGTAAATCCAAGACTTCGTCGGAATTAATTTCGTCCAGATTGCCGGTCGGCTCGTCGGCCAAAAGCAGCACCGGCCGGTGGGCCAAAGCGCGGGCAATGGCCACGCGCTGCTTTTCCCCGCCGGACATTTGGTGGGGAAAGTGATCCCTTTTATGGAGCAGGCCCACAAGATCCAGAATTTTCGGCACATCTCCGGCGATTTTTTCTTTTTTGTGCCCGCAAACCTCCATGGCAAAAGCCACATTTTCAAAGGCCGTGCGCTTGGGCAGCAGTTTGATATCCTGAAACACCATGCCGATTTTCCGCCGCAAATAAGGCAGGTCGCCCTTGCCGATTTTGGAAATATCAATATCGTCGATCAAGATCCTGCCGCCGTCGATTTTTTCTTCCCCAATAATAAGCTTAAGCAGCGTAGATTTGCCCGCACCGCTCATTCCCACAAGGGAAATGAACTCGCCCTGGCGGATTTCCAAATTCACGTCCTCAAGGGCGTGGACATCGTTATAGCGCTTTTTGACATTTTGGAACTTGATCATGGCTACAGTGGCAACACTACAAAAAACTACTTTTGTCTCTCTAAGATTGCTGCTTTTTTATTTTACCACAAAAAAAAATTTTGTTAAACTTCTAGGCATTATATTCCAAATATTTTTCCACGAACTCGTCAAGCTCGCCGTTTAATACGGACTCGGGATCGGAGGTTTCAAATCCGGTGCGGTGGTCTTTGACCATTTTGTACGGATGGAGCACATAGCTGCGGATTTGATTGCCCCACTCCGCGGATTTGAACTCGCCGCGAATAGCCTGCTTTTCCTGCTGCAGCTTTTGTTCTTCCAGCGTTTTTAACTTGGCCATCAGGATTTTCATGGCCAGTTCGCGATTCTGGTGCTGCGAGCGTTCGTTTTGAATCGAAACTTTAATGCCGGTGGGGATATGGGTTATGCGGATCGCGGAATAAGTGGTATTAACGGACTGGCCGCCGTGGCCGCTGGAGGTATTGGCTTCGATTTTCAAATCTTTAGGGTCAATGTCCACTTTTTCCACGTCTTCGAGCAAAGGCAGAACTTCCAAAAGCGCAAACGAGGTCTCCCTGGTATGCGCCGGGTTAAACGGCGACAGCCTGACTAATCGATGGACGCCGGCTTCGCTTTTTAATAACCCGTAAGCGTACGGCCCGCGCACTTCCACGACCGCGGATTTGACGCCGCCCTGCTCGCCGCGGTTCAATTCGACCGTATCGGCAGAAAACCCTTTGCGCTCGCAATAGCGCAAAAACATCCGCAGGAGCATCTCGGCCCAATCCTGCGCGTCCACACCGCCGGCGCCGCTATGGAGGGAAAAAATGGCATTGTGGCCATCGTACTTTTTGGACAGCAGGGCGACAAAACGGTTTTGATTATAGGATTGCTCCAGCGAAGCGACTTGGCCGTTCAAAAAATCCAGGGTTTCCGGCGAATCATCGCTATTATCCCTTACCATAGCCAAAGTCTCTTGGGCAGATTGGTCCAAATGGTTCCAAAAGTCAACAAACTTCTTCAACAGTTTATATTCCTGCGCGACTTTCTGCGCCGCCTGATTATCGTTCCAAAACCCAGGCGCCTGCATTTGATCTTCCAATTCTAAAACCTTCTGCCGCTTTTGATCCAAATCCAGATGTTTTTTCAGGTCCCCGACCTCAGCCAATAAATTTTCTAAACGCCTTACAAGCTCGTTCATATGACTATTATCGCAAAAATCCGCTCCTTGGTCTAGCAAAAAATAAGCCGGGCACCAATGCTATGGTGCCCGGATCGCTTAAGAAGCGCGGATGTGCCGATACCGGTAACGGTACCGCCTGACGATAATATCCGCAATCGTCTCTTTTTTGGCGGCATACCGCTCCGGTTCCGGCAGCGTCAGCGCAGCCTCCACTGCCACCGCAATCGCCTCGCGGACCTGGACAGTGTATCTGACTTCCTCCGTCACCTGCCTCTCCACTAACAGGCTGCGATCCTGCTTAGAGAAGGCAAATTTTGTCCTGAAGCGGTCATCGCGCACTTCAGGATTAGGACCCCAATCCCTTTCGGATAAAGGGCGAAAGTTCTCAAGCCGCCGGCTCGCATTGCACCCGGCTTCAAATAAGAACCTTTGTTGGTCGAATATACTCCGCCCCGACAAGTGGGCAAACTCACGAACCGTTTCCCACAACGCCGGAGGAAGAAACGCGCGTGCAACATACGGCACTTTGCTTTTTTCACCCATCTCGCTTGCGGCGAGGAGAGTAAGCCTAAACCGCCAATCGGAGCACAACTGGCAGCAAGGCCGCACTATTATAGACGAAAAAAAGCCTCTTGTACAGAACAAAAAAGCCCTTACAAGGGCTTGAATGCGAAAGTAATTTTATTCCGGTTTCTCCAGAAAATAAGGCCTTTCCGAACTGTCTAAATTCACCC
>JAJYJE010000051.1 GCA_021789715.1 bacterium
CGAAAGCAATTTGGACACGCCATCGTCACCCATTGTGACGCCGTAAAGCATGGTGGATTGTGCCATAGTTTCGCGGTTATGAGTAATAGTAATAAACTGCGTCTGATGCGCAAGCGTCCCCAAAATCTGCCCGAAGCGGATGGTATTTGCCTCATCGAGCGCCGCGTCGACTTCGTCGAGCACCACGAAAGGCGAGGGAAAACAGGCCAATAAGCTGCAGAGCAGCGCGATCGACGTCAATGCCCGCTCACCGCCGGAAAGCGCTTGGATGGTCGAGAGTTTCTTCCCCGGTGGCGTGGCTTTTATACCGATGCCGGTTATGGAACTGGCGGGCCGATTATACTTTTGCAGGACTTTCTCTTCCGGACGAAGCTGCCGTTCGCCGGCCGGCTGCTCCTCGCCGCCTTCAGCCTCGGCTGCCGCCTCCTCAGTCTTATCTTCCGCCTTCACTACGCTTAAGTACGCCCGCCCCCCATTGAACAGCATGCGAAAATAGAATTCAAACTTTTCGTTAATTCTATGAAACGACTCGTTAAACTTGGTTTTAATATGCTCATCCAGCTCGTCCATAATGTTCCGCAAATCGGCCATGCTCTTTTTTAGATCTTCAACCTGTGTCGTCAGATTAGTATAGCGCGCTTCAGTTTCCTGATATTCCTTAAGCGTAAGTTCGTCCATGCCGCCGATCATTTCCAGTTGATTTTTAAGCCGCGTAATCTTCTCTTCCAACTGCGGCTGCGCTGCCGTCACCTGCCGAGCTTCCAGATCTTTAATACCGTCCGGTCCCAGTATGCGCCGCACTTCTTCCGCCAAAACTTCCATTTGGGTGTCCAGCTTGGCCTTTTCTATGCTAAGCTGCGATTCCTGATCTTTGATTTTTGATACCTGGTCTTGTTTATCACGGAACGCGGCTTCCGCTGTCCGAATAGCGGCACGGCCGGCTTCCTCTTCCTGATAATATGCTTTTAATGACGCTTCCGCCGCCGTAATTTCGCTGCCATGGTTTTCCAGTTCTTTCTTGATCCGATTTTCTTCGGCAATCAAGCTCTGTACAAAATCATCGATCGAATGGCTTTCCGCTTTTTTTAATTCCAGATCCAAATGCAGTTTTTCCTGCTCCAGCGCTCCCAGCTGTTTAGCCAAAAATTCCGAACCCATTTTGGAACGCGATAATTCCAGCTCCAAACGCCTGACCGTTTCCCCCAACTTCTCCTTTTCACCCATCACCTGCCGCAGCTCTTTCTGAAACGCCGCCAAAGTCGCCTCCGGGTCTTTCACGATAGCTTTAGCGGTGGTTTTAAATTTAGCAAAGCTCGACTGCAACCCTCCGGCCGCCTGCCTTACCGCCTGCAATTCCGTAGCCGATTGCAAGCTGCCGTAAAATTTTTGGAAAGTATCTTCCAAAGATTCAAGCTCCAAATCAAACAGCGCCCAATCTATCTGCACCGGATTCTTGGTATGGCTATAAAGCTGGTTAAGCTTATCGGTTAACTGCTGGAGTTGGCGGCTATGCTCCTGCAAACTACGGCCCATTTCCTGCTCGGCATTGTGGCCGGACGCCAATTTTTCTTTGATTTCCAAAATCGCCCGCGCTTTCTGGTGGACTTCTACCTGCAGCGTCTTCGGGTCGCCGGCCAAAGTTTTTTGGCCCTGCATTTTGCCCCGCACCAAGCTTAAATCTTCCAGCAGCTTATTCTTTTGGTCCTGCAAAATTTTTAGCTGCTCCTGAATTTTGCGGTATTTGGCGCTGTCGTGATGATCGGCTTCCAAACTCTCCAAGAATTTACGCTGTTCCCCTGCTTCATGCTCCAACGTTTGCCTGCGCTTGCTTACGGTTTCCAACTGCGCGCTAAATTCATCCAGCCCTGTTTTAAGCGCCCAATAGGTGAATCCAAAAAACTCCCTCTGGTAATTTTTCAGTTCCGCTTCAATCTCGGCCCGCGCTTCCATTTTTTTTGCCTGGCGGCGCAGCGATTTGAGCCGCGGCTCGATTTCCGAAATCAAGTCTTCGGCGCGCATCAAATTATTGGCGGTTTGCTCCAAACGGCGCAGCGTCCGATCGCGCTTTATGTGGTAAGTTTTTACCCCACTGGCCTCGTCAACCAAATTTTTTACCTCGCTTGGACCCTGCAGGATCATCTGGTCTATTGTACCCTGGCCAATAACCGTATAACGCGAGGTACCGATGTTACTGCGAAGGACGAGGTCAATAATATCGAGCAGCCGTACTCTGCTGCCGTTAAGCAAATATTCGCTCTCCCCGCTCCGGTCAATCCGGCGGCCAATGGCCACCTCGGCCGCGTCCAGCGGAATATGCCGGTCGCGGTTATCGAACGTGGCCACGACTTCGGCAAATCCCAGGCGCGTCTTTTTATCCGATCCGGCAAAAATAACATCCTGGCTGCTCTTGCCGCGGATAATTTTAGGCGACTGCTCTCCCAGCACCCAGCGCAAAGCGTCAGCCACGTTGGACTTGCCGCTGCCATTGGGCCCGACAATCGCAATAATGCCTTGCGTAAACTCCATGGTGGTTTTTGCCGCAAAGCTTTTGAAGCCGTGGATTTCTAACCTTTTTAAATACATTTGGTTTGTAGTGTTCGCAAATATACAAATTCTGACAAATATACAAACACTACGACGCCAGAATTTGTCATTTGTATATTTGTGTTGATTTGTATATTTGCGAGTGCTGCTAAAATTGGTTATTCTTGAGTGCGTTCTCCGCCGCCGCCAGTTCCGCTTCCTGCTTGGATGGACCGCTACCGCGGCCAACTTCAACCGTCCCGACCAAGGCCGCGACGACAAAGATTTTATTATGGTCAGGACCGGTCTCGCTGACTACGCTGTAAGTCGGGGTGATGCCGCGTTTTTCCTGGACCAATTCCTGCAGCCGGCTCTTGGGATCGACATACTTTTCTCCGGCAATAATTTTGGGCAGTTCCACTAAAATATGCCGCTCAATAAACTGCCGAACCGTGTTAAAATCACTATCCAAGTACATGGCGCCAATCACTGCCTCGATGCAGTTAGCCAAAATAACCTGCCGCGCCCGTCCGGTATCTTTGGCTTCGCCGCGCGACATAAACAAAAATTTTTCCAAATCCAGGCGCCGGGCAATGTCGGACAGCATTTTATAGTTCACCAGGGCGCTGCGAAAATTCGTCAGCTCGCCTTCGGGATGATTATAGTTTTTGTACAAATACTCGGTGGCGGCCAATTCCAAAACTGCGTCGCCCAAAAACTCCAGGCGCTCGTTATGAGGCAAATGGAAACCCCGGTTCTCGTTCAGATAGGACCGATGGGTAAAAGCCGAAAGGTACAGATCGGGATTATTGATCTTTACCTCTAAAATTTGTTCAAGTTCTTTTTGGTCTAAGCTGGGCATCAAAAGTACATCTGACTTTTGGCATTTGACCTTTGACTGCTGAATGCACCAGTTAAAAGTCAAAAGTCAATTTTTAATTTGCGCGGGTTGCGCCCTAAACCCCCAAGAATACCGCAGAGCCGGGGCCCCCAAAAAGCATCTGATGCTTTTTGGGGAAGAGGGACGATGTTCCTTAGGAAGTGGGGTGATTGCCTTTAGGTAACTACGAAACAAAGTAACGGAATAATTGGCCTGTGGTGGGCGGTACAGGAATCGAACCTGTCACCTACTCTACGTCAAAGAGTCGCTCTACCATATGAGCTAACCGCCCTGAGAAACCGTAATTGGTTGCAGGTTACAAAAACAGCACGGCAGCAAGAGGGCAGTTATAAGACCCTAAACTTTAGGTCCCAGAACCATACCTGCTTCCACAACCAACAACTTACTGCCAATATTTAAGGTACTGCCGGGGATGGCGCAGCTTGCGTTGCAA
Source organism: bacterium (assembly GCA_021789715.1). Lineage (GTDB taxonomy): Bacteria > Patescibacteriota > Doudnabacteria > UBA920 > UBA920 > JAJYJE01. The sequence continues at coordinate 3,858 of JAJYJE010000051.1, forward strand.
CTTCCAGATCTTCTGTTTTAACAGGAGTCACCTTTTGTAAAAAGAACAGCAACAGGACTGTATTTAAAAAAGCGTTGAGAATGCCGAGCAAAATCCAAAGCGTGAGCACTCCCAATGCCTTTATTATAACCAAAACCGCGGAAAAATGCAAAAGCCCGACCCGGCTAAAGCTCAAGAGCGCGATTCTCAGGCTAACCCGCAGCAGCCCGAGCAAGCTAACGCCCAAGACAAAACCGGCCAAATAAATCACTACCAAAATCAAGCTTAAAGCCAAAATTTGGATCCAATTGGAAGCGAAAAAGTCCGTACCGGCATTCAGCGCCTTGCCTAATGGCATGCGAAACAGCACCAAAAACATCCCGGTAAAAATATTGATGCAGGATATGGTAAAAGCCAGCGGAAAAAATATGATAATGCCCAGCAGCCACAGCATGTTCTCCAAAGCCGGGTCGCCAACGTTGATCCACCAGGGAGCGGCCAGCACGGCCAGCGCGGCCAACATAAACACTGCGGTTAAAATACTGACCTTAATAAACGGCCACAAGATCGTTTTGCTTTCCCTGGCCTGCTTGCCCAGGTCGGCCACCCTCTTGTCGAGCAACGATTTAACGGTCAGCATCAGCATGATCCGCGACCAATTGGTCAAAATAAGGCTAACCGCCGATACGCCCAAAACCGTCAGGCTAACTACCGCCAGCCGGCCGGGATGAGCCGTCAGGTAAGCCGCGGCAGCCGGCGCGTCCAGGCGAATACTGCCGTCCTGAGGCCAATTTTGAAACTGAAAAAAATTCAAATTAAATACTCCGACCACAAACATGCCGAACAGCCAGAGTATCGGAAAATGCCTGGTAATGCGGTAAGCCTGCTTGATAAGATCGGAGTAGGAAAACATAATTAATGCAAAATTAAAAAATCAAAATGAAAAATATAGGTGTTTTTTACCTTAGGTAAAAAACTCTATAATTTTACACTTTGATTTTTGCATTTATATTTTTTGCGCTGTGGCGATCGCCTCTTCCGCGGGGATTTCGCTAAATTCCGGAACTTGTTTCTTTTCCGGCGGAATAATATCCTTCACAATCTCGTTAAACTGTTCCTGCTCCAGCGTCTCTTCTTTAATCAACCGCTTGGCAATGGTATCCAAATAGCTGCGATACTTGGTTAGCACGTCGGTGGCGCGCTGGAAGCCTTCTTTCATGATTTTTTCCACTTGTTCGTCGATTTTTTTGGCCACTTCTTCGCTGTAGTTGCGCTGTTCGGAAATCTCGCGGCCCAAAAATACCATGTCGTGGTGCTCGCCAAAAGCAATGGGACCCAAATCGCTCATACCATAATTCATTACCAGGCGCCGCGCCATATTAGTTGCGACTTTAATATCGTTGGATGCCCCGGTGGTGATTTCGCTAAAAATCAGCTTTTCCGCGGCGTTGCCGGCCAGCAGCGCGGCAATTTCGTCAAAAAAGCTCTGGCGGGTATGCAGGTGCTTGTCTTCCACCGGCAATTTCATAGTATAGCCGGCGGCGCGACCGCGGGAGATAACCGAAACTTTATGAACGGGATCGGAATACGGCAATACCGAACCGACCAAAGCATGGCCACCTTCGTGATACGCGGTAATTTCCTTCTCCTTTGGCGAGAGGATATGGCTCTTCCGCTGGGGCCCAAGCATCACCTTCTCTATGGATTCGCGCAATTCTTCGTTGCCGATTTCCTTTTTATTCAAACGGGCGGCCATAATGGCTGCTTCGTTGATTAAATTCGCCAAATCCGCGCCGGAAAAACCCGGCGTCCGCTCAGCGATCTTGCGCAGGTCCACGTCTTTGGCCAGCGGCTTGTTCTTGGCATGGACTTGCAAAATCGCTTCACGATCCTTAATGTCCGGCAGGTCCAAAACAACCTGGCGGTCAAATCTGCCCGGACGGAGCAGGGCCGGATCCAACACATCGGGACGGTTAGTGGCTGCCATAACGATCACGTTGGTGTCGGTTTCAAATCCGTCCATTTCCACCAAAATCTGATTTAATGTCTGTTCGCGCTCATCGTGGCCGCCGCCAAGACCCGCGCCGCGCTGGCGCCCGACGGCGTCGATTTCGTCTATAAAAATGATGCAGGGGGCGTTACGCTTGGCTTTTTTAAACAAATCGCGAACGCGGGCGGCGCCGACGCCGACGAACATCTCCACAAACTCGCTGCCGCTAATGTGAAAAAACGGCACGTTGGCCTCCCCGGCCACGGCCCTGCTCAGCAGGGTCTTGCCGACGCCCGGACTGCCGAGCAGCAGCACGCCTTTGGGTATTTTGGCGCCAAGCGCCAAAAACTTCTGCGGGAAACGCAGGAACTCCACAATTTCATGCAGCTCTTCCTTGGCTTCTTTGGCGCCGGCCACATCGACAAACTTCACCCGGTTTTTACGCTCGTCCGAAAGTTTGACGCTGCTCTGGCCAAAGCTGAGCGCACGGTTGTTGGTGCCCTGGACCTGGCGCATCAAAAAATAGATGAACAAAGAAACCAGCACGAACGGGATCAGAAACGGCAAAACTGCGCTGGCCAAACTGGATGCGAAACTTGCGGACTGGTACTGAATGGTTACGGCGCGAATCTGGTCGGTGGTCACGCCGCTGTCTTTTAAGAGACTCACAATATTGGTGTTGCCGCCGAGAGTGGCCTGTTCGCTGGTATCGCTGTTCTTGAGTTTGGCGGTCACGCTCGTATCCGTCACGGTTAAGGTGTCGACTTTGCCCTGGCTTACGAGATTGACGATTTCGCTGGCCGGCACCTGCTTAACTTGAGTGTTATCGGAAAACGCGGCAAAAATTCCGGTTATCAGCAAAAAGCCGATAAGAATTAAAATGATATTTTTAACGATTTTACCCATGATGTTAAGCTAAATAATTTTAAAACTTAAACTTCTGGCGCAGCGGCTAACAATTGATTCCGGGATTATCATTATACATTTTTTTCGACGCAGAAACAAGCCAAGGGTGATAAATTTTTCAACAAATTTAAGCGTCTTTTGGTGGGGACGGAGAGACTCGAACTCTCAATCCTTTGCAGGAACAGCGTCCTAAGCGCTGCGCGTATGCCAATTCCGCCACGTCCCCAAAACTGTAAAATCTCCATGTTTATTTACCAACCTAGCCGCCATAACCCGCCTACTAT
>JAJYJE010000052.1 GCA_021789715.1 bacterium
TAGAGCGTAAGGGAGCGCCCGCCTCCAGATGTCGGCAGGCGGGCCGGAAATACATGCATTAGGGTAAAAGTCGGACTGGTTACGGATTGCTTGACTCGCAAGGCTTTGGCTAAGGACTTGGTAAAAGTTGTTTTACCCGAACCTAGCGGGCCGATAAGCGCCAGGATTTCTCCCCCTTTAAGCTGCCGGGCGACAGCTGTGGCCTTGCCGCCTGCTTCGGCGAGCGTGATATGTAAGACGCGCTTCATGTCTGTATTTTACCGTTATTGACGGATTAAGTAAAATTTTATATACTTGCCAATCAAGCGTTTGGTAGTGAGCGTCTGGTATTTAGGGCGGCCTAAGCGCTATATGCTCAATGCTAGTTTTAATCTATGGAACTCTCTATCCAACAGCAAATTTTTGACCAACTCCGCCACGCTACTAGGATTTTGATTGCGCTGCCGGAACAGGCTACCGCCGACAGCGTGGCCAGCGCGTTGGCCCTGCGGCTGTTTTTGCTTAAGCTCGACAAGGATGTTGTAGTGGGGTGCGGAGGCGGGGTGCCGAAGGGTTTTAAATTTTTACCGGGGGCGGAGACGATCGCGGCGGATATTGCCAGCAGCAAAAGTTTTGTCATCACTGTCGATACCGGCCAGAAAAAGCTGGAAGAAGTCAGCTATCAGACCTTGCCCGATAAAGTTCAAATTTTCCTAAAGTCCCGCGATGGTGCTTTTAACGAAAACGACTTAAGTTTTTCTTCGGAACAGTCGCCGTTTGACGTGATTGTGCTGTTGGACGCCGTTTCTCTTGAAAGTCTGGGCGGGCTGTTTGAGCGCCATGCCGACTTGTTTTTTGAGACGCCTAAAATTAACATCGATCATAAAGCGGCCAATGAATATTACGGCGCCGTCAATTGGGTGGATGTCACCGCTACTTCGGTGGCGGAAATGCTAACCGGCTTGCTTGAGGGTTTTGAATCCCAAATGCTCGACGAGGATATTGCCACGTGCCTGCTCGCGGGAATCATCGCCAAAACTCACAGTTTTCAGCATGCCCATACTACACCGCAGGCTTTTTTGAAAGCTTCCCAGTTGATTAATCTGGGAGGTCGCCAGCAGGAAATCATTACGCATGTTTACAAGACCAAGAGCCTGTCTCTTTTGAAGTTGTGGGGGCGATGTTTGGCCCGGCTTAAAACGGTCGAGCCGGATTTTTTTATTTATTCCTTACTCAATACCGCGGACTTTGAAAAATCCCAGGCTGGCCCGGAGGAGGTTTTGCCCGTGCTGAAAGAGTTGGTAGAAAACATTGCCGGTTACCAGGCTGTGGCTGTGCTGGCCGAGCCGCAGCCGCAGTTGGTCCGGGTGGCCGTAGCAGTTCACGCGGCTGTTTTGGGACCGGTGTTGTTGGCAGTATTGGGGGCGGCAACTAAGCCGGTGCAGGTATGGGGACAGTTTCAGGTATTTGATGTTGCCTGGTCCGGCGTTTCCCTGTCCGACGCGGAACATCGACTCGCCGAAGCGGTCCATCAGCTTAAAATTCCTTCGCCAGGTTAACACCGGGGGGAGGAAATGGTATAATGGCAGTACCGTGTCAAATTAACAATTAAACGATTTAACAGAATAACAAAAGTGCCGTGTTAAATTGCTGCCTTGTTAAATTGCCTAATTGATCACGAAACCAAAAGAAATATCGCAAACTAATGAGCAACCATTTTCTTGCCGGGACGCCGCAAGAGCTACAGCACGCGCTCGATGACGTGAACCGGAAAATGCAGGAAGAAGAAACTAAAGCGAAGGCGGCTTCGCTTGGTTTGCCGTATATGGATTTGCATAATTTTCCGGTGGATTTGGCGGTGTTGGGGATATTTAGCGAGGACGAAGCCAAACAAATGGGTGCCGTGCCGTTTTATAAAGATCTAAACGACCTGCGCATAGGCATTACCGAACCGGAGCATCCCTTGCTTTTGGCCAAACTGGAGGATCTGCGGCAGCACAATAAAATTTCGCTATATTTGATTTCCCAACGGAGCCTGGCGCAGACCATGCGGTTTTACCGCAAAGTGGCCCGCCCCACGGCGGCTCGCGAGGAGACGGTGAGGGTAGAGAAAGAGCAGGACTATGCCGCGGCGCTTAAAGGCCTGGTGCCGGAATCGGAGCAGAAAAAACTCAATGCCAGCCAGCTTGTTGAAACAATGTTTGGCGCCGGCATGTTTTACAAATCGTCCGATATTCATTTGGAGCCGGAAGATCATTTTGTAAAATTGCGTTTTCGGGTGGACGGCGTACTCCAGGATGTGCTCCACTTAAGCAAGGACCTGCAGCGTGCCGTGGTGACCCGGATTAAGGTTTTGTCTAAACTCAAGCTGAACGTGGAGAATGTGCCGCAGGACGGCCGCATCACTTTTTATTATTTGGACCGGCCGATTGACGTGCGTGTCTCCACTTTGCCTTCGGCTTACGGCGAAGAAGTGGTTATGCGTTTATTGGGTACGGGGGCGGTTAATTTGCATTTAAAGGATTTGGGTTTTCGGCCGGAGCAACAGGGGCTTGTTCGCCATATTTTAAGCAAACCGAACGGCTGCGTAATAACCACCGGCCCGACCGGCAGCGGAAAAACCACTTCGCTTTATGCCTTCTTAAACGAATTAAACGAGCCCGGAGTAAAGATTATCACGCTGGAAGACCCGGTAGAGTACAAGCTGGAAGGCATTGTCCAGACGCCGATTGACCATACCGCGGATTTTGATTTTGCCAAAGGTCTGCGTGCCATTTTAAGGCAGGACCCGGATGTGGTTATGGTCGGTGAAATTCGCGACCAGGAAACCGCGGAGGTCGCGCTCCAGGCCGCTTTAACCGGCCATATGGTACTTTCCACTTTACACACCAATGATGCGGCCGGCGCCATTCCGCGCTTGATTAATATGGGAGTCAAGCCGTTTATTATCGGCCCGGCGCTGTCTGCGGTAGTGGCTCAGCGTTTGGTGCGGCGCATTTGCCAGGACTGCAAAACCACCGTCCGTCTCGCGCCGAATGTGGCGGAAAAAATCACTTATATTTTAAAGCAGGTACCCCCGGGCAGCGGCATTAAGCTGCCGAAAACTTTTCAATTCTATCACAGTCCGGGTTGCGCCAAGTGCAACAATCTTGGCTACAAGGGGCGAGTCGGCATTTATGAAATTTTAGAAGTGACTGACGCCGTCCAGCAGTTGATTATGAAGGAAGCGTCTATGGCAGAATTCAAGCAGCAGGCTGTTAACCAGGGAATGCTTGCCATGCTTCAGGACGGCCTGCTTAAAGCTTTGGACGGACTGACTGACGTGGAAGAGGTCTTCCGCGTTGTTGGGGAAGGATAAACTCTTTTAGGTGTGTCATTTTAGATTAAGAACCGCTTAAACAAGCGGTTTTTTGATTGCGGGTCTTGACGAAATGGGCATAATAGGGTATAATAATAGGTCATAATCCTAAATTGTGGGTTATGGGTTTTTTAATATCTTCAGGGAGGAATTACAAAGAGAAGGTACTTCTTGGGCAACTTGGTCACTATACTTTAGTATAGCGTCCAGCTTTCCCAAGGAGTATTTTGGGACGACTTCAAAAGGAGAAGCCCGATGAAGAAAATGACGACGATGTTTTTTGCAATGGCCATTGCGGTTGTGTTCGCGCAAGACGTTCCAACGCCGGCGCCTGCGCCGGTAATTAACCAGACGCCGCAGCCGGTCAGCGGCAGCGCTACTACGTCCGCTCCATTTTTCTGTCCGCCATTCATGGACAAGGTTTGGCTGGTGGACAATACGAATTTCCAGGAGCTGTGTTTCGCGGAAGGCGCGCAAGCGTTTTCCCGCACGCTGTTCCAGGAGACCGGCGGTGGTTACCAGCAGATTGCCGTGATTGATCCGACGAGCTTCTATGCTTATCGGACCGACGGCAAAATTTTGCGTTACGATGGCGGATCTGGAGCCCGGAACATTTTTCACTGGCGGACATATGGTGGCGGCGTTATCGTGGGATCGGATCCGACCAATTCCAGCGTGGACATCCGGCTGCCGTTCGATGGCGAGATGTACCGGTTCTACCTCTATCCGGGGGTAAATCCGGTGCCGCAGCAGCTTTTTACTGGCGCGATGGACCAGGCCCGGATGTTTTGCGGCCAGACGGTTCAAACAGTAACCAAGAAGGAGCTCTGTGTGAATGTTGGAGGCTCTTTTGTCTGGCAGCCGCGACCGACGATTGCCGGGCCGGATTATTCCCCCGGCCAACTGTCAACGCTGTTCGACAAGCAGTCGCCGGTGAATCTGGCTGTTTTGAGTGAAACGTTCTATGTCACTTTGGGCACGCAGTACGTCTATCCGGACAATCCGTCGCCCGGTCCTGTGCCGCCGTCGGCCATCATCCCCGGGAAGTTGGTTTCGGTCGTGGAGAATTTTGACGGTACGGACAACATCGTTACGCTGCTGGATAACATCGATATCGGCACCGACGCAATGTCCCAGCGGATGGCCGTTTCGAACCGCGGCGTCTATTTTGTGGAGCAGGCTCACCGCGGTACGGATTTGGTAAACCGGCTGTCGTTCTACAGCTTCGCTACCAAAAAGGTGACGCCGCTGTATGACAGCGTGAACTACATCAGCGCCATCGCGGTCGGCCAAAACGCAGCCAGTCTCACTATGGCCAATCCGCCTGTGCCGCTGCCGTATCCATAATCTTTTCTCTTCCCGCACCGCCGCATCAACTGCCGCTGCGCGGGCTCGCTTCTTGGCCGCTGGCGGCACTTGCTTTCCTTAACAGGGGCGAGTGCTGCCGGCGGTCTTTTTTTATGGCGGATTCTTGGGTATAATTGAGATGTGGCCTGAATGTTTAACAGGGGAAACAATATTCCAGAGTGTTGATTGTATTTATGACCAAACCGACAAAATCAAGGTATATGCTGATAGACGGCAATGCGCTTATCCATCGCGGCTATCACGCCATGCCCGGGCTGTCTACCAAGGCCGGCGAGCCAACCGGCGCGGTTTACGGTTTTAGTTTGATTCTGCTTAAGGCCCTGGCTGAATTAAAACCCACTCATATCGCGGTAACGTTTGATTTGGCCGGGCCTACGTTCCGCCATGAAGCCTATAAGGAATATAAGGCCCATCGTGTGAAGGCCGATCAGGAGCTTTACGATCAGATTCCGCGCGTTAAGGAGGTTGTGCGCGCGCTTAACATTCCGATTTACGAAAAAGCAGGTTTTGAAGCCGATGATCTGCTTGGCACGCTGTCGGTCGATATTTGCAAGCGCTGTAAAAACAACTGCGAGGTGTTTATTGTTACCGGCGATTTGGATACGCTGCAGCTGGTCAACGGCTGCGTGAAAATTTATACCATGCGCAAGGGCCTGACCGATACCCAAATTTACGACGGGAAAGCCGTGCGGGAGCGCTACGGCCTTGAGCCGGATCAGATGGTGGATTTCCGCGCGCTTAAGGGCGACCCGTCCGACAATATTCCCGGCGTAAAGGGTATTGGCGAAAAGACCGCCGCGGAACTGATCCGGCAGTTTGGTTCCATTGATAACCTCTTCAAAAATCTTAAGGCAAAAAGTGCCGCCGCCGAAGACTTAAATCTTAAATCCCGAATCTTTAATTTGCTTAAGGAGCAGGAGGATAGCGCGCGGCAGTCGTATATGTTGTCGACCATCAAGTGTGACGTGCCGGTGGAGGTTCATTTGCCGAAATATGAATTTACCAAAGATAATTTTGAAGCGGTGTTCAAGTTGTTCCAGGAGTTGGAGTTTAAGAGCCTGGTTGCCAAGCTGCCCAAGACTTACGGTTCAACCGTGACACCGGAAAATTTTGAGGTAGCGGGCGATGGTTCCGGAGAACCGCCTTCCCGGGCAACTCCGGAAGGCCGCTCTCCGGAGGCGCATAACCGGAGGATTGGCCTGCAAAAGTACCAATTGGTTGATACGCCCGAGATGCTGGAAAAGGTCATTCGTGATTTGTCCGAACAAGCGGAACTTTCGGTTGATACGGAAAGCAACAGCTTAAACGCCGTAGAGGCCGAATTGGTCGGGGTGGGGCTGTGTTGCAGCAGCGGCACGGCTTACTACTTGCCGGCGGCTTTAGTGCGCCAGAGTCCAGCCGTGAAAATAATGTTGGAGAGCGCCATTGCCAAAGTCGGGCATAATTTGAAATATGACAAGCTGGTTTTGGAAAATGCCGGCATCGAGCTTGGGCCGTTGGCGTTTGACACGATGATTGCTTCTTATTTGCTGAATCCGGGCACGCGCCAGCATAATTTGGACGCCATCGCTTTTGCCGAATTAGGCTACCATATGCAGCCGATTGAGGAGCTGATCGGCAAAGGTAAAAAGCAAATTACCATGGATCAAGTGGCTGCGGACAAAGTGGCGCGTTACTGCTGCGAAGATGTGGATATGACAATCCGCCTTAAAGCCTTGTTTGAGCCGCAATTGAAGGATGAAAAGTTGGATAAGATTTTTTACGATATTGAAATGCCGCTCGTGGAGGTCTTGTCGGAGATGGAGCGTAATGGGATTAAGCTTGACGAAAAGTTTCTTAATAAGCTGGCCGGCGAGGCCGAGGTGGAAATCAAGAATTTGGAAAAGGCAATTTATAAATCTACCGGCGACGAGTTTAACATCAATTCACCCAAGCAGCTCAAAGAAGTATTATTCGACAAGCTGGGGCTTGAAGCCGTGGATAACCGCAAAACCAAGACCGGCCTGAGTACGGCAGCGGCGGAACTGGAGAAGATGCGCGGACAGCATCCGGTTATTCCGCTGCTGCTGGAGTACCGCGAACTGGCCAAGCTCCATTCTAC
>JAJYJE010000053.1 GCA_021789715.1 bacterium
GTCAAAACGCTGGCGGATACCTGTACCTGGCGCAAATCGGCGTAAGGAATATTAAAAAAAGCCGCTTTGGCTTTTGCCAGGGCCTCCTCGTCAAGAACCTTTTGAGCGACAAGCAACTGGCCAAGATTTTGCCCGTTCGCCTTTACCTGAGCGCGCAGTTCTGCCAAAGTTTGAGGCTTAACAAAACCATTGTCCACCAAAAACTGCTCGAAATTTTGGGCTGTTTTATTTTTGATTTGAGGTTCCATATGTGCTTATTTCTTTCCAACTTTTATCCGATTGGCAACCCGACATCAAGACCAGGCCCTATATCACAAGCCGATAACGACCGCGCAAACCGCGTTTTTTACATAATGCCGGCGGCTAACTGTCATGGAACAAAAAACGGGAACGGCTGCAATACCGCGCCGCGCTACTTCCCCGCTGGGGGTTGCGGACTCGCGGCTCCCAGCATTGAATCCACGGGTACGCCAATGTCGGTAGAGGTGTTAACTTGCGGGTATTGGACCGCCCCAAACTGAAAACGGCCGCTATCCAGCTGGGAAAAATCCAGCTTATTGCCGTACGGCAAAATCTGGCCGCCTCCGGCGCTGGTGGAAGAAGCGGACAAGCCAGCGGAACCGTTCAAGGCGGCAAGGTTAGTCGTGATGCCCAGCGATGGCGCAGGCGGCTGTTTAAAAAAGCCGTTATACAGTACAATGCCGCTGCCTCCAAACGCAACAATTATGACCGCAATTTGAATAATTTTTTTCTTATCCATATCTCGCTTCTTATGCTTAAACTTCTAACCCTAAAATTTTTATTTGGCTGCCGGAACAAAATAGTAAGTGGTCATATTCAGTTTCATATCGAGCGTGGAATTTTTGTCCGGCGTAAGCGACAGCGAGCTGATATCCATAATACGACCGTATGTTTCCAGCTTTTTAAGCAAATCAACCAACTGCGACATGGTGCCGGTGACGCTTAAGCTTAAACTGGTGGGCTGCAGGGAACGTTGCGCCGAATATGGATCACTGACTAACGACGGTATTCCGGCCGAATCACCGGCGCCGTCCACGCCCACGTCCGTGACCACCACACCGGCGGACTGAGCTATATTTTGCAAAAGCATCACCAGCCTTACTGACCGCTGCTCAAGCGGCAACGCTTCGTCTAAGTTCTTAACATCAGCAGAGTTTGTCGCGAGCTTGCTGCTCAAATCCTTTAAAGTCTGCAGGCTGCCCAAAGTCGAGCTTGCCTGCTTGCGCAAGCCATCTAACTGTTGCTGCTCGGCAGCGACCGCTCCTACCTTAGGCCCGATTATAAACCACTGGAATAACACGGCCACAATAATAAGCAGGACTATTTCCACTAAGGCATTGCGGGAATTTTGTATTCCGGCCGGCATTTGTATTTTGGGGAGTTCAGAAGTGAATTTGGTATCCATACGGCTGTTAAGGAGTTGTCGTGCTGGCGGAATTATACCGCAGCAAGCTTTGGTTAAAGTTAAACTGGGCGTCAAACCCATACGCGGTCTGGTTGCCGCTTTGCTGCTTATGGAAAGCGCCTAATTTTAGGTTATTGAAATTTTGGACAAACTCGGGCAAGTCAAAGACTTGCAAGAATTTATCAATGCTGTCCAAGTCAGGAACCTCGACAGAAACCGTAATAGAGCCGTCTTTTGTTGCCTGCAAATTGCTGTACACCGCGTCTTTCAGCGTTATATTGGCAAGCGCGGGCAATAGCCCGGACCAATACAGATGATTGCCTACAATGGAATTAAACGCCTGAAGCTGCGCTTGCCTGGCATAAACTTCTTCCCTATTTGGGACCTGGCCGGCGTCTGCGGCAGCCTGATTAATCGATGCCTGGGCCGCGAAAATTTCCCTGGATATCTGGCCGACTTTAATAAATTGCCAACCATAATAACCCGCCATCGCCAAAACGACAACCAACATTATCCTGACCAGCAGACGGGGCAAAAATTCTAAAAAGCTTCCGGAAGTTTTTTTTTGTTTTAAAAGATTTATTTGCGCCATAGGCTTATGGACATAATTGCGGTAATCGCGCCGGCGGGACACAAATAAGACGCGGAGCGGCAATTATAGCAATTATGTTGATTATGTCGTTTTTGTCATTGTTTCTAATCTTTTCTCAGCGCCAGGCCGATGGCAACCGGCAGGCTGGAAGAGTATCTATCCAAAATTTGTGCAAGATTTTTATTATAACTTACCGCCTGTAACGGGTTTCCCAGTTCGGTTGGTACTTGAAGATCTTCAAAGAAACCTGCTATACCCGGCAACTTCGCCCCTCCGCCGGCTAATATAATCTTGTCCAGTTTCTCCTTATTTTGCGATTGATAAATGGTCAGCAGCTGCTTAACTTCGGTCTTGATTATGTTCAGGATGGGACGAATCGCGTCAGGAATAAATGTCGTGCCGTTTACCCCAAAATCTTTTTTAAACTGCTCGGCCCGGGATTCGTTTATGTTCAGCATCTGGGCAATTTTAGCGGTTATGGTCTCGCCTCCGATATTCAAATTCCGCGACAGCCGCAAGTACCCGTGTTCAATAATGTTCAATCCCGTGCTCCTTGCTCCTATATCTATTATAACACAATTAATCGGTTTATTGCCGACCAGGGAGCGGATAAGCGCCAATCCCTCGATTTCTCCCACTTCCGGTTCCAGTCCGGCCAAATTGAAAAGCTGCAAATAATTCTTGGTAATCTGTTTTGGAACGGCAGTCAGCAGAACTTTCTGCATATTGAGGTTCGACCCGGTTTCCGCCAGTACGGTCCAGGCCAAATCCACATCCGATAAGGCCAACGGCACATATTTCTTAGCCTCGCGGTCTACCGCGGCGTTCAGTTCCGAATCTTTCATACGCGGCAGTTCAACGACTGAACTAAATACGGAAATATTGGGAAAGCTGATTACGCATCGTTTAGTCGTGGTTCCGGCTTTATTGATTAAGGACCTAAGCAGCTTGGCCATGGCCGGGACCGCCAGCTCATCGTTTTTTCCCCCAAGTTGGTATGGACAATTCACGATCCCGTAAGTATTTAAAACGGTTTTCTCTCCGTGCAAAACTTCAGCTATTTTGATGTTTGCCGTACCAATATCAACACCAAGGATGGCATTCTTTTTAGAAAATAGGTTAGAGAAAAACATTCAGCGGCGTTTTTTGGTTATATTTTGAACCAAACTCTGAAATTTTTTATTTCGGAATTGTAAAATCGAAAGAAAACTCCAAATAGCAAGTTAATCATAATACAATAACGACCGGTTGTCAAAATTCTAAAGTTCTGCTAAAATATGTTAGCATTGCAAGTTTTTAAGCGCCATAAGAGCCGGCCGTAAACTTCTATGCCAGGATTGCGGGCGTGTAGCTCAGATGGTTAGAGCGCGTCACTGATAATGACGAGGTCTCAGGTTCGATTCCTGACACGCCCACCACGTACCATTCGCTCCGCTCAGGTACATGGCCCAGCCATGCGCTTGTGATCAGGAAAACAAATGGTGCATACCCCGTAACCGAGCCGATCCGCCTATGTCGGATTGAAACGACCGTCATAAGGCGCTAATCCAAAATCAAAAAACTCCTATGCGTTTCTTTCTTGCCCCCATCGTATTTATTCTTGGCGTGCTTTGCATGAAGTATTCCGTGCAGATCACCGACCAATTTTCGGGCAAGATCGATATGGCGGAAAAGTACCTGGGCACCGGCATTGGCGCTGGTACTTATACCTGGTGGAAACTGTTCGGCCTTGGCGTATGCGTTTTGAGCGTCCTTTGGCTGTTTAATATGCTCCCCCACGGCCCGGCTACTCCGCCGTCCAGCCCGACTTCGATGATAACCCAATTGCTGGTATAAAGATAAAAAAAATCTTTCTTTGGCTTCTCGGCCCGCTTGTCCCGCCAATTACGCAGAGCCGCCTACGTCGCTGAAAAATACTCCCGGGGACAGCCCCGGGTTTTAAAATCCATCAATCCTTAGCTTGGCTTGCCCCATTACACCTGAAGGGCCATTAGCTCATTTGGTAGAGCACCACATTTGCAATGTGGGGGTGACCGGTTCGAATCCGGTATGGTCCACCAGATGCAACGGGGTAAGACAAGGCGACCGGCCGTACTCTGTACCCGATGGGTGCAGGTTTTGCGTCAGGAGGTGGGGCCCTATTCCGCTTAAATTCGCCATAGTAATGGCATTGCCGAACTCGTGCTTTTTCAGCACGAGTTTTCGATCTATTGATTTCCTTTCCGGAGCAAATAACTGCCCGCTAATTTCAGGTGCATTTCCTTATCCACTTTTTTATACCGCTATATAAAAAAGCTCGCGGTACGCCAACAGTCTCAGAACCGGCTTATTCAAGTCCATTCTCGCTAAAACCAAGAGCCTCTCCGTCAGGTTTTTAACCACAAACGAGTTTTTCAAAAATATAATATGGTATAATTGACATATGGATGTCTATAAGACACAAAAATGCAACTCTCAATATCCGCAAGACGGCTTTACCCTGATAGAATTATTGGTTGTCATTTCTATTATGGGTTTGCTTGCCAGCGTGGTTCTGGGGGCGACTGCGAAAGCGCGGAGCGAGGCGCGCGACGCGAAACGAATTGCCGATATGATGACAGTACGAAACGCCCTGGAAGAATATGCCAACTCATACGGCTATTACCCTCCCAACCAGCAAGACGTAACCGACCCCTCGCAACTAGCCTTTGACCCCGGTTGGGCGCGATGGGATTACAGCAACGTCGGCGGATTTATCCCGGCTCTGCAAACCCAGCAATTGCTTAACGGCCCCATTAGCGACCCGTTAAACGGAGAGTACTACTACCTTTACATAGACGCCCAACAATATTCCGGCGCGGATCCCGGCATTATCTCGTCAGCTCTAGGCGGCCTCTGTTCTTCCCAGGGCATGTCAACCGGCGCAGCCTTGATATTTTTTCTGGAAAATACCCCAACCGCAAATAACCCCAACTTTAAAAAGTGCGAAAGCGGCAGCAATGCCTATTGCATGTGTATGCCGAGCACCGTAGTTATCCCTTCCGGCTAAAATTTTACTCTGCCCTCCCCAGCCAAAACTGGGGATTTTTGTTATAATTTTTAAGCATGAACACTTACTTTTTTCGCCACCGCTGGATGATCGGCTTCGTTGCGCTGGCTTTCATTATAAGACTACCCTTACTGGCGCATCCCGATTATACTAACTTTCCCGAATTTTACCGCGACTACTACATAGCCGACCATATCACGCGGGGACAATGGCCGCTGGCCGGCCCGCCATCAATGCAAACCAATTTCCGGTTCGGTCCGATCTATTACTACCTGCTTGTACCGCTGTTTATCCTCTCCATAAAAAACCCGATTAGCCTGCTGCTGACCGGCATTATTTTGTACGCGCTCTCAGCCGGGGTATGCTACAGATTATTGCAAAAATGGTTTAAAGACGAGTACGCCGCCCGGGCCGGCGCGCTTTTTTACGCGGTCTCGATATACGGGCTGCATCTGACCAGCTATATTTCCAACCCGAATTTCCTGCCGCTGTTTATTTTGCTGTTTTTATTTTTTCTCGCTAAGATCCTGGAAGGATCATGGAGTCCCGCAGATTTTATCCTGCTCGGATTATGGTATGGAGTAGCAGCCCAGCTTCACGCCACCGCGGCGCTGGTCTTGCCCGTAATCGCCGTCTGGCCGCTTTGGAAAGCGCTAAAAAGCCGCCCCTGGGGGGATATCGCTAAAAAGCTGCTGGCCGCCGGAAGCACGGCAGCATTGAGCGCCGCGCCTTACCTTATCTACCAAATCCAAACCAAATTCCTGGGGCTAACCGCCCTGCTCCGCTTCAGCAAGCAGCACCTCCAAGGCGAACATTTTAGCGCGGCAACATCGGCGCTTGCCGATTTTTTTTCCGCCGCGCTTAATCCGTTCGATATCAGCCGCGACTACGCTTACCTTCAGCCAAACTGGCTGTATGTCTTTATTGCCGCGGCGGCAATTTTGGCAATGATAGCGCTGCTTTGGAATATTTTTGCTAAACGGCAACAGGCCGCACCCGGTGCTATTATAACGCCAAACGGCCGCTACTTCGCGTCAGCGTGGCTGCTTACAATATGTCTTATGGTGCTGCTGTTCAACCGCGGGATCCACGACCATTACTTGATAATTCTTTGGCCCTGGCCCGCACTGCTCTTTGCCTACAGCAGCCAATGGCTCAGACAAAAGCTGGCAATTACCACGGCTTTTTTAGTGTTATTCGTGGTTATCTGGTCCCTTCAAGCCTACTCCCTTTTTGCCAAACCTCGCGAAAACTGGAATGACGTTATTGCGCTCTACCACGTACGCTACCAAAATGAACCGGCAACCGCAAACATTGGCTTTTCCGCCATCCAGCAGTAATTTTGATTATCTCCGTGGTTTTAGATATAATGGTAGCAATTTAAATTTGGATATTTGCGGTCACTACTTATGCTACAAACCTTCAAACACGCAAGCCGGGAAACTCTTAATGAGATTAGCGAAGAAAAGCGCGTCCGGAAAACCCACGAGCTTTTTTTATTATTTTCCATGGGCAGCCAGTTTGACCATCTAATCAAGCAGCATTTGGACGCTCTGGGGGTATTTTGTCTGGTTGCCGATCCGGCCACGGTGACCGCGGCTGATATTAAAACCATCCATCCGACGGGAATCATATTGTCCGGCGGTCCCGCTTCCGCCTACGAGCGCCCAGCTTTTGACGAAACGATATTTGACCTCGGCATTCCGACGTTGGGCATTTGTTTGGGCTTCCAAATGT
>JAJYJE010000054.1 GCA_021789715.1 bacterium
CCATAACGAACTGGCCGCGCACAATCCCGCGTCCAGCGCCGAACTCAAAATTGCCAACAGTCCCAGTGCGAACAATATAATCAGCCACTTTGGCAACAGCGCGGAAATCGTTTGTACGCCGATCATTGAAACATCAATTCCGGGCGGCAAACTAATATGCAAAGCCGGATTGGCAGCCAAAAAACCCAAAGCCGATAGAGCCATCGGCACGATGCCGAATAGTACCGAACCAAACACAAACGCTTTCACAATGTGGCCTTGCCGCACCGCGAATGCCCGCTGCCAATTAGACTGATCGGAAATAGAACCGGCAACCAGCCCAATGGACGTGGCAATGCCAAACGAAAACGCCACCCCTTTGTCGAATATTCCGGAAACATGGCTGACTCCCGAAAATCCGTACCGCACCGCCGGCCAGCCGCCGGCGTTATGAATGGCCCAAGGCAAAATTACAATCACTGCCGCAAAAATCATGACCAACTGAATAAAATCCGTAACGATAGAAGCTTTAAGACCGGATACAAGCGTGTAAGCCAGCACTATCGCTGCCGCAATGACAATCACCGTGGGAAAAGGAATGCCCGTAAGAAGCGAGACCAGACTGCCTCCGGCAAACAACTGGACCACCACAGCCATAAGCTGGTAAAAAAAATATGGAAACAAATAAATTTTATGGATGCGGCGGCTGCCCAGGCGGAAACGGATATACTGCGGCAAAGTGTATCCATACGGCAACAGCCGCCGGATCTTGGGCGCCAAAATGGCAAAGATCACCAGCGAAAAAATATTGGGCAGCACGAACCAGAAGACTCCGGCCACGCCCATTTGGTACGCAACTTGAACGGACACAAACAACGCCGGCGCCCAAATCCAGGACGCGGCAATGCTAAATCCGCCCCAAAACCAGCTTACTTCGCGATTGGCCACGAGATAACCTTCCTTGCTCCGCCAGTTACCCCACCGGCCGAAAAGGTAGGTTAGCGCTAACATAACCGCGCCAAATCCTCCAAAAAACACGTACCCTAACCCTTGCGAGATTAAGTGCATAATTAAGCCGTTAATTGACTATTAACGGCTAATTGTATATAATTTATAGTGAGTGGCAAATACCACCACTTCGGGTCAATCAGCCCTCGCTCCACTTTGTACCCAACTAAAGTTGGTTACTCCGCTACGTTCGGGCTGTTGCCCCTCTTCCCCAAAAATCCCTAAGTGTAACAGGTTCGGATTTTTGGGGACCCCTTTAGGAGGCTAACCCCGAAGCACGGATATCGAAATTCGTCCCTGTCATCCGACGGGACGGAACGTCGAATGGCTGTGCCGAAACAAATTCGAATTTCAAATTTACAACCTATGCATCTAGAAACCCTCCAAGAACTCGGCCTGTCCCAAAACGAAGCCAAAATTTACGAAGCCCTGCTCGGCAGCGGCGAAACTTCGGTACCGGAAATCTCGGCAAAGACCCAAGTCCACAAGCGTAATATTTACGACACCGTCCCCCGCCTGCTCAACAAGGGGCTGATTTACCAGATCGTCGGCAGCAAAGAAGCCAAATACGCGGCCGTATCGCCGGACAAACTTTCCGATTTGATTTGGGAAAAAGAGTCCAAGCTTAACGGCATCCTGCCGTCCCTCACTAAACAATTTACAAAAACCGCCACAGGCGAGGCGGTATATATTTACAAAGGCAAGGAAGGCTTTAAAAACTACCTGCGCGATATCTTAAAAGTCGGGAAAGATGTGTACTTTATCGGCGCCAAGGGCGGCTGGTTCGATAGGGATCTTAAAACTTTTATTGCGGAATTTTTAAATAGCGCTAAGAAAAAACATATCAGGTATTACCATATTTTTGATCACAATATCAAAACTAAAGCGCCCGAGCTACTGCCGCTACTCGGCAAACCCTACAAATTTTTACCGCCGCAATACTCCACTACCGGCGCCATTGATATTTTTGGCGACCGGATAGTTACCTTCTCCGGACTAACATTAAAGAGCATTACCGAAGATGTTATGCTGACTGTTATCGTCAACCGCGAGCTGGCCGACTGCTACCGTACCTGGTTTAAATTCATGTGGGATCACATAAAGTAGCGACCTTGCCGACGCGCGGCAAAAAAACATGATACAATGTAAATAATCCATGAAAGAATCGTCCGTAACAAACATAAACAGGGAGGTTTATTTATGGCCCGCGTCATACGCGGCCTGCTAAAAGAGTTCGGCTTGGCTGAACTTAACGGACAAATCGCCACTGTAACGCTGTCATTGGCGGCAGGGCTATTTGCCCTAACTCATGGCGCCTTAGTGGTTACCATCGGTGAACAAATTACCTACCACGGCACCATTGGCTGGCGAAAACGCCGGCAGGAAGGCTGGGGGTATATTTAAAGCGCTGTCCTGGACCACGCGGCATTACTGCAGCCTGGAAGCCTTAGATACGCCCTTGCGGGCCGGTTGCATGTGGCTCGGCAGACACATTGCAGGCCCCACAGTCATCTGCGGCATAGCCGTCGCGCCTTTCCTTGGCAGCTTACTCGCCGATGTCGGCTTCTATTCCGCCATCTGGGTCACTCGAAGACTTACTGGCATAATCAACCGCGGCATTTGTTATGGCGGCCGTAAGTTTCCGTTTCTGCCAGGCGGCAGCAACAAAAACCGCTAAAACCTCATAGCACACTTGGATGCCGAACTTGCTGGCTCGGCATCTTTTTTTGCTGAGAAAGCACGGCACACACGGACCATCCGCGCCACGGCAAAACGTTTTTACAGCCTTACCTTGATCTCCCTATGAGCCCGGACCAACGCATCGATCACTTCCTTATCCGTCAGCTGCGGAAAGTGCCTGTAAGCCGCACCGACCGAAACGTAAAGATCCAGGCCGCGCAAGCAGACCAGCTCGTCAACTTTCGGCCGCAGCTTCGCAACGGCCTCCCCACTGCCCACAGGTGCGGCAAAAATTAATTTGCCCGGATTGCCGAAACGGATCGATTCCGCCGCTGCTTGCGCCGTCAGTCCCGTAGCCAACCCATCATCAACTAAAATAACAATTTTCCCGTCAACCTGGAGATTATGGCGGTTACCGCGATAAACGTCCAGCCGCCGCTCCAGTTCCGCAGTTTCCCGGTCAATTGTCTCCCGCAGATCGCTAAAAGTCAAACCCAGCGCGTTCATTGATGCCGGATCAAATACCATGATTCCGCCCATTGCAATCGCGCCGACGCCGAATTCGGGATTATCCGGCGCGCCGATTTTGCGCGTCACCAGCACATCGAGCGGCGCGCTCAAAGCTTTAGCCACCTCCGCTCCCACCACCACTCCACCCCGCGGCAACGCAACCACCAACGGACGCAAATCGCGGTACGGCAAAAGGCTGCTTGCCAGCAGCTGTCCGGCTTCTGTCCTGTCGTAAAATACTTGATTGCCCGTTTCCATAATTATAATATCCTTATAGTTTTTGACGCCCGAGATTTCCCGCCGTTAAAGCGCCTAAAACCCCCCAAAACTAAGCCGAAACAAAACAGGAAAAAAATACGATATAATAGCCGTAGGGATTTTATATGGATATTTCCGCACTCATCCGGCAATGCCAGGCCGGCAATAGCGATGCTTTTGGACAGATCTACGATCTCTACGCCGATCGGATTTTTCGTTTTATCCGCCTTAAAATCCAGGAGCCCCGACAGGCGGAGGATTTACTCCAGGACGTGTTCGTAAAAGCCTGGCAGGGGCTGCCGAAACTACCGCTCGAAAAACTAAATTTCCAAGCCTGGCTCTACAAAGTTGCCAATAACACCATTAATGACCACTTTCGTAAAACCTATCGCACGCCTATTATGACCGAACTGACTACCGACCTGCCCATTGCCGCCTCTGATTCTCCCGCAAAAACCACCGCGGCCATAGTTGACGCGGCCGTACTCAAACAGGCGCTGGAGGGCCTGCCAAAAACCTACCAGCAGGTCTTAGAACTGCGGTTCATTCAGGATTTCAGCGTGGCCGAAACCGCCGGTATTTTAGGCAAAACTAACTTAGCCGTCCGCTTGCTCCAGCATCGCGCTTTAAAGCAGCTTAAACTGATAATGGAAAATACGCACGCTTATGAGACTTGATAAATTTCAACGGGAAATTACGGGCCTGCGCGGTTTGGGCTCCGAATCGCTACTGCATCCTTTGTCTAAGGAACAGATTAAGCGCGTCCTGCTGCAAACCATCCGGACTGAAACGCCAGCCCTTTTTGTCCGATACAGCAGATACGAAAGGAGACAAACCCTTATGCGTTACATTATTGCCACACTCATCGGGTTATCAATAGTCGGCGGTACCGCCTTTGCCGCCGGAAACGCCAAGCCTGGCGACCTGTTGTTTCCGGTCAAGAAAGCCGGAGAGCAGCTCCAACTGAGTTTTACCGCTTCCGATCAGGCGCGGGCCGCGTTGCAGGCCAAATTTGCCCAGGAGCGAGTCGACGAGCTTACCAAAATCAATGCCGAAATCGCGGCCACCACCACGCCGGCCCGCGTCCAGGCCAAAGCCGCGGCCGAGACCGAAGTTCACAGCGCCCTCACCACGCTGCAGCACGTTCAGGCGAAATTGCAGGCCAAAGGCAATGCCACCGCAGCCGCGGCCATCAGCCAGACTATAATCCGCTTGCAGAACAAAATCAGCGTTGAAGACCAAAACGGCAACAGCGACCCTAACCGCGGGCAAAACCGGCCAGGCAATCAGGGACAGCTTAATGGGACGGTGGAAGGAACGAGTACGGCCTCGACTACGCTGCCCGGACTTCTCATTCGCCCTAATAACGACAGGCACAAAAGTGTCGGCAGTGCCACGGAAACCCACGGCAACATCAATAGCCAGGCAAACGGCATGACCGGTAGCCAGGAAAACAGCAGCGGCATCCGTGCTAACGATAGCGCCGGCATCCGTTTTCGCGGCTCCCTCTATCTCCATGATTAACTAAGGAACTTATAGCATTTTCAGCAACATTCCCCAGCCCGCCTCTTTTGGTAGAGCGGGTTTTGTCCAAAAGTTTTGGCCTTTGGGCACTTTTTTTGGAATTTTACGTTAAAATAATCACGCTGGAAAATTTGCGGCAAGCTTGATATAATGCGGGGATGAAAAGCACCGGATCAAAATTAATTCTCGCTATCGAAACCAGCTGCGACGAAACCGCTGCCGCAGTTTTAAAAGTTAGCTGGGAGAAACAACCCAATAAGGTTTTACCCCTAACCGCTCGTCCGCTTTTTTCCACAAAATTGTCTCAGCCGGAACTAGCCAGCTCAGGCAAAGCCAGAACCACAGCCTCTCGAAGCAAATCCGACGGTTTCGACTCTATGGATTCTGACTGGCCCCGCATTGAGACTCTATCCTCGGTCGTCAAATCCCAAATCAGCCTCCATAGCAAATACGGCGGCGTGGTACCGGAAGTGGCGGCGCGCGCCCACGTAAAATATATCCGCCCCGTGGTGGAACAGGCCCTGCTCGCTTCCCACTTCCCGCTTTCCACTATCGATTACATTGCTGTCACCGCCGGTCCCGGTCTCCTGCCGTCGCTGATTATTGGCGTGGAATTCGCCAAAACGCTGGCCTTTGCCGCCAAAAAACCCATCCTGCCGGTTAACCACATGCTCGGACATCTATATTCGCCATTTTCCCAACTACAAACTACCAACTACCGACTACCCACTGTCTTCCCGCTGATTGCCCTGATTGTCAGCGGCGGACATACGATATTAGTGCTAATGGAAGACAGCAAGAACTATCGCGTACTGGGAGAAACGGTAGACGACGCGGCCGGCGAAGCGTTCGATAAAGTGGCAAAGCTTTTAGGCCTCCCCTACCCCGGCGGTCCTGAAGTCAGCAAACTAGCGGCCCAAGCGCAGCGGCCGGTCCGGTTCCCCCGGCCGATGATCAATTCCAAGGATTATAATTTTTCGTTTGCCGGATTAAAAACCGCGGTGTTGTATTATGTACAGTCACTAAAAACTAAGCGCTTGGAACTAAGCGCCAAAGCAAACATCTGCGCCGGCTTCCAGGAAGCCGCGGTGGACGTACTTGTCAACAAAACCCTGCGCGCGGCAAAGGAATTTGGAGCCAAATCCATCAGCCTCTCCGGCGGGGTTTCGGCCAATAAGGCACTGCGGGAAAAGTTACAAGTGGCAAGTGGCAAGTTACAAGTAAAATTTTTTGTCCCACCGTTTAACCTCTGCACCGACAACGCGGAAATGATCGGCCTGGCCGCCGCGTTCCAGCTTGCCAACGCCGCCAAACCCAAGACTTTCCGCTCCATAAAACCGGACCCGAACCTGTCGCTTTAACCGCGGCCAACAGATCGACCGGCAAGTATGGAACCTTTTCTCATTTTAAGAACTTTTTTCACCTGCCGTCTTATTATTCAGACCACTAAAAATTTATGCCGAATTTTTTCCGGATAACTAAAAATAAAGTGGCGACCGCCCTTATTTTGGGCTGTTTTAGTCTGGCCGCTTTCGCGCTGCCCCGCCAGGCCGACAAGCTGCGGGCCGATGGCTGTTCGTATTACGCCTACACGGCCAGCGGTATGCCCATTTGCGCCGGCTCGCCGCAGCCTGGTGGTTCTATGGCCTACAATCACGGTATGCCGTACTATAATAATTCCGGCACGACCTATTACGATCCTTATTCCTACCAGCTGCCGGGTTCCGGCGGCGGACTGTCAAATGTGAGCACACCCTATAATCCAACCTATCCCAACACGGGCACCACCTATTACGATCCC
>JAJYJE010000055.1 GCA_021789715.1 bacterium
ATTTGTTGCTTAGTGGTATACCTGCCCGTGGTCATCCTAATGCTGCTCTTAGCTTGTTTCGGATTCAGACCCAGCGCTAATAAAACATGCGACGGATCTGCCATGCCAGTTGTGCAGGCGCTGCCGGTTGATACGGCAATTCCGTAGCTATCCAAATATAACATTAACGTTTCGCCTTCAACATCTGCTATCGCAATATTTATATTATTAGGCAAACGGACCAAATATTGGGAGCTGGCACCGGGTTCAGGACCGTTTAGAGTCACGCCTGGGATCCTTTTTACTTCTCTTATGAGATACTGCTGCAGCCTGCCTAACCTATTAATCTCCTTGTTTCTCAATTCCTCTGCCAATTCCAGCGCCTTAGCTAATCCGACAATGCCCGGAACATTTTCCGTGCCGCTGCGTAGATTCCGCTCCTGGCCTCCGCCATAAATAAGCGGCTTTATATAAAGACCGGTCCTCACAAATAAAAATCCCGTCTGTTTTGGGCCATAAATTTTACTCCCGTTTACGGACATCATATCGACATTCAATCGTTGGACATTAATATCCAGGGTTCCGGCAGCCTGGCAAGCGTCGGTATGAAATACGACGGGAGCAAGCCGCTTCCGTGCCCGAGCCTGATTCGCCTTAAGCAGTTTCTTCCCTATTTCAGCTATCGGCTGAACAGTCCCAATTTCGTTATTCGCGTACATTATAGATACTAAAAAAGTATCCTCTCGAATCGCGTTAATCACATTATCAGGATTAATTTTGCCTTCGGCGCCAACTTCTAAAACAGTAACCGCAAAACCCTCCTGCCGCAAAGACTCCACCGGATGAAGAACGGCATGGTGTTCAATGGCAGCAGTTATGATATGCGGCCGCTTGGACCCGCGTTTGTAAATTTTCTTATCCAAAGTCATCTGTCTTGCAATGCCCAAAATCGCCAGATTGCAACTCTCGGTGCCTCCGGCGGTAAACACAATTTCCGAAACGCGCGCTCCAATCAATCCTGCTATGGTTTTGCGTGATTTCTCAACCGCCGTTCTTGCTTCCATCCCCTGTTTATACAACGACGACGGATTACCGAATTCACTGGTCAAGAACGGCCGCATAGCTTTAGCCACTGCCGGGTCGAGCGGCGTTGCGGCGGCATAATCCAGATAAACCTGGTTTTTAATTTTTTTAATTTTGGGGAACATATAAAGGTAAATTTATTAAAATCCCGCCGGCGCATCAGTCGCAGGCGGCACATATAACCTACATTAACTAAAAATCCGACAAGATATTGTAGGACAATCCGACGCTGCTGTCAACGCCCGGATTTCCTATAACCGGCCGCCTGAGCCTGCGCTTCCGACTGAAAGCATTGCGGCGACTTAAGGGTATCGTAAAAAGCTCCGCCCGGCAAATGATAAATCTTACTGCCCGGATTGCCCTTGACCGGACACGGCGATTGAGGGTCCGTGGTGGTACCCAACACTTTGGCCGCCTCCCCTCCCCCGCCGGCAGCCGCTTTGCCAGCCGCGGATTTTGTGGTATAATAAGATTGCGGTTGAGTTCGTGTTTTTTGGTAGTCGCGGTCGAACCTTCCGGTACCGAAACCAATTACAAATACCAAAACAAAACAAAATCCATAAATAATCTTCTGTTTATTTTCCTTTTCTTGAAGCCAATTTTTGATTTCCTCGTACGAGATCATTCTATTTAAATTATAGCACAAAATTCTTGATATAAATGGCATAATCAGCCCGTGTCAACGCGGGCCAGGCACAATTGCATAATTGCCGAAGTTTACTATATAATCCGCGGCTATTTTGCTAAATGTGCAATTATGTGCGCAAATGTTTTTATGAAGTACGCTTTTGTCTTGGGGAGGGTTTATACGCTATCCGTAGCGGAACTCATTGCGGTTTTAGAGAAAGCAGACGCGGGAACAGGGCTTACCGGCGAGCCGATTAGGATCATAGAAGCCTCCCCGGAAGTGCTGGTTATCGAAATCGATAAACCCCTCATGACGGACCGTCTCCAAAAAAAGCTTGGCGGCATAATCAAAATTCTCCAAATTGTGGATGTTGTCCAAAAAAGGGAGCAAGATTCCATCAACTTCGCTCTCAAGCATTACTTTAAACCCAGTGTCCTGAAGAAAAATTTTTTTAAGGATTACAAAGGCAAGGTGCAGTTTGGCATAAGTGTCTATTTGCTCGATATGGAGCTTGTTAAGCGGCCCAACGGCGGAAATCACGCTGTAAATCGTGCGCAAAAAGGCAAGGAGCAAAATTTCAGCAATCCGTTCGGCGAACCCAAACGGCTGGGCATGATGATAAAAAAAGTTATGACCGATCTCGGCCAGAGTATCCGCCTGGTCCTTCCGGAATTTAATTCGCTCAGCCTGGCTTCGGTCGTGGTGACCAAAAATTTACTCTTGCA
The DNA here is from genome assembly GCA_021789715.1 of bacterium. Taxonomy (GTDB): domain Bacteria; phylum Patescibacteriota; class Doudnabacteria; order UBA920; family UBA920; genus JAJYJE01. The sequence continues at coordinate 2,416 of JAJYJE010000055.1, forward strand.
AAAGGGCGCGGAAATTTGCATTCTGGCCGGCAAAACGCAGGTTTATACCGCCAAAACCTGTACCGTGCAGGACTTTGAAGATTACGGGCGCCGCGATTATCAGCGCCCCGCGCGCGACGAAAAACAAGGCATGATTCCGCCCAAAGTCGCCCAAATCATGCTGAATCTCTCCGGTTGCAAATCCGGCGACGTCATTCTTGATCCGTTTTGCGGCATTGGCACGCTTATTCAGGAAGCCCTTCTTTTGGGATACAAGGCTCTGGGCAGCGATATCAACAAGCTTGCCATTCGCGGCAGCGAGCAAAATCTTGAATGGTTCCGCAACCGCTACAAAATACCGCCCGGCAAATACCATTTAGAAACTTCAGACGCCCGTCAGGTAGCCAAGCTCCTCATTGGGCAAAATATTAAAGCTGTTGTAACCGAGGGAACTTTGGGGCCGATTTACAGCGAATATCCAAAACCAGCCGAAATAGCCAAAAACTTTAAGGACTTACAGGCGCTATACAAGGAAAGCTTTGCGGAATTTGCCAAATTTTTGCCCGCTAAAAGCAGGGCTGTTATGTGCGTCCCCGCGTACCGGAGGAACCGTGATAGCTACGAAATGCTGCCCGATCTTGACTTTATAAACGGTTTGGGATATAATATGGTGGATATTATTTCCCCCGCCATCGCCAAGAAATTGCCGTTCCTCAGGTTAACCGAACGAGGTACGGCGATTTACGACCGCAAGGACCAAATCGTAGCGCGGGAAATAGCTATTTTTGAAAAACAGTAATTGTGGTTTCCTGAAGCCCGGATTCACTTCGGGCGGAAAGAAAACTTTCAGGAAAGGGAAACGGCGGTCCGCCTCTGGCGGGAAGCGCTGAAGGGAAACCCCCTTCTCTCCCCAGCGGGGTTTTCCTTAAAGGATAAAGTATGGCTCATAAAAAGGCAGGCGGCAGTACCAGTTTAGGCCGCGATAGCGTCAGCAAGCGCCTTGGCGTTAAAATTTTTGGCAACCAAATCGTCAAAAAAGGCCAAATCATCGTGCGCCAGCACGGCACCAAGTATGCCGCCGGCAAAAACGTGCGCGTTGGCGGCGATTCCACGCTATACGCCCTTATGGACGGCGTGGTAAAATTTCAGCATAAAAAAATCGCCAAATTCCACGGCACTCTCAAAGATGTCCGGGTTGTCAGCGTAGCATCGCCAAAGTAGCAATCTGCAAAACATTACCTGAATTTAAAAACCCCTTTTTACAGAGGGGTTTTGCATTTGTCAGCGCTGGCGACTGAACGCGCTCCGGCCCGCGTCCGCGCTTGCCGACGGTAAAAAACGCGTACCTTCCAACACCGGAATGTTAAAAAGGAAAAATAGGGTCAAAATAAATATCGTGGCATAAAAAATCTTTTGTGTCATAAAACGCCCCCTGCTTTAGCATTTAAGGAGACGTTAATTCGGCCCCGCTCTGACGGGTGAAGATATAAATACGGTCTTCTCAAAGGAACGTGCTGCCGGTTTGGTTGCCAATAAAATTATTCGGGGATGGCGACCCGCTTTTTATCACCGAAGGCCGGCTTTTGCCCGTGAAATAACTTTAAATTTCGATTTTAGAAAATAAGTAGCTGCCTATGCTCAGCATAATTAAGCTTAAAATGGCCAGCACCGCAATATCAAACCCGAGGGCAAAAGTATTGCTGGCGATCAGAGAACCGCGCAATCCGTCCACCCCGTAAGTGAGCGGGTCGATTCTGGTAATATACTTCATAACCGTCGGCAAGCCGACCAACGGAAAAATCGCGCCGGACAGGAAGTATGTCGGCATTACCACAAAACTCATGATTAATTGAAAACCCTGGAAATCGGTTAGCATTGAAGCAATGCCGGTACCCAGCGCCGTGAAAAATAAAGCGATCAGGAACATAAAGATAACGGCCAGGGCGGTATAAACTAGCGGATGCGTCAAATGCAGCCGAAAACCGGCGGCAAAGGATAGCACAAACACGATCAAGCCTTGCATGGTAGCGACTGTAGCGCCGCCCAAAACGCGGCCAAACATAATATTGAATCGGGACACCGGCGCGACCATGGTTTCTTTCAGAAAGCCAAACTGGCGATCCCAAATCATCTCCACGCCGTTGAACATCGAAGTAAACAGCACGCTCATCCCGATAATGCCTGGCGCCAAAAACTCGATATAATTCCCTTGCCCCGCCCGCTGGAACACCTGGCCCAAACCATAACCGAGAGCGAGCAGATAAAGGATCGGCTGGCCGAGCGCGCCGATAATGCGCGACCGGGAACGCAGGTAGCGCTTAACCTGACGAAGCCACATAATGTAGATGGTGGACATAAAAAGCAAAGAGAAATTAATTAAAATTTGCCTGTAACCCTGAAGCGGGATATATTTCTACGGATTTCTTACCTGCGGATACCGCGGCGCTGGGCGAACGACCGCATCCGGTCCGCTCCGCTCGCCTCTTCCTCGCGGATAGTGCGCCCCGTAAGCTGCAAAAAAGCGTCCTCCAAATTGGCGGTTCCGGTTTGCCGCTTTAATTCAGCGGCAGTGCCGCGGGCAACAATTTTGCCATGGTCGATGACAGCTATCCGGCCGGCCACCCGTTCCGCTTCTTCCATATAATGGGTCGTAAAAAATACGGTTGTCTCTTCCTCCCGGTTTAAATCCTTAATGTAGTTCCACATATGGTTGCGGGTCTGAGGATCCAAACCGATAGTTGGCTCATCCAAAAAAATTATTTTCGGATGATGGAGGAAACTGCGCGCGATCTCCAGCCGCCGTTTCATCCCTCCGGAAAAATTCTTGACTAAAACATCCTTTTTATCCCACAATTCCACGAATTCCAATAGCTGCCGGATGCGCTCGCGCAGGCCATCGGTACCAACCTTGTAAAGAACAGCATGAAAGTACATATTTTCGTATGCTGTGAGCTCGTCGTCAAGGCTGGGGTCCTGGAACACAATACCGAACGACTGCCTGACTTCATGGGTATGGATCACCGGATCAAAGCCGTTAATGTCGATTTTGCCCGAGGTCGGATGCAGCAGTGTAGTGAGCATCTTTATTGTTGTGGATTTACCCGCTCCGTTAGGACCCAAAAAAGCAAAAATTTCACCTTTTTGGACGTCAAAAGAAACATCGTCCACCGCGGTAAATCCTCCGAATTTTTTTGTTAAATTGGTAACTGTAATCATTTGGATACTTTAATAATCTTTTTAATGCTCTCAAGGCGCCCCTCCAGCTCCTCGACGAACTTTTGCATATGGTCGATTTTGGCCAGCACCAGCATGTCCCTGCCGCGTCCGAATACAAGCAATTTTTCCCCTTTCACCAGCCCCATTGTCTTCCTGGCCTCCATAGGAATAACGACCTGGCCTTTCTCGCCCAGAGTCGTTGAGCCATAAAAGCTCTTGGCATTGTGATGTTTTTTAATATTCATAAAAGTAGGTTTTCTTACAAGTAGGATACTGTTAGCCTACCATCATATTTAAAACAAGTCAAGAAGGATAAAAACCGCCGCCGGCCCGCGCGCCTTCCTTAAACCGTCATATCCGAATTAAAGTCATAGCACGACGGCCCGTACGTCCTAAGATAGGGACGGGCATTAAACTTATTTATTATGATTTACAAGAGACATTTATTATCTTATGCGCCGGTATTCGACATCCAGTCGGATACGGAGGAAGAGAAGGAAAAAAACGTCCTGGGAATGGGCGAAGAAGAACAGTGGGAAGCCATTCGCGGCAACACCCTAACACCGCGCACCTGGTGGCGAAAACGGCTGAATAGAAAATAGCGCCGTAACAATGCGCTGGATTACTGAGAATTTACCGCCTACATTCAACCCCGCCTTTAAGCGGGGTTGTTCTATTTTTATTTTAAATAAAAATCATCTATTTCTTTAATTTCACCACCGCGGACATAAAGCCGCTAAATAACGGATGCGGAGAGAGCGGGCGGGACTGGAATTCGGGATGGAACTGGCTGCCGACAAAATAAGGGTGGTCTTTAAGCTCAATTATTTCCACCAGTTGGCCGTCCGGCGTGGTGCCGGCAATAACCAGTCCGGCCTCTTCGAGCTGCTGGCGATAGGAATTATTGAACTCGTAGCGATGGCGATGGCGCTCGTTAATTACCGCCTTGCCGGTTTTTTTAATCAAACCCGCCTCGAGGTAAGCTTTTTCCGTCCTGGTTCCTCGGGCAACCACGCAATCCCATCCGCCCAATCTCATGGTGGCCCCGTATTCGCGGTTTAGCAGGCGTTTTTC
>JAJYJE010000056.1 GCA_021789715.1 bacterium
AAGCGATGGCGCATTTCGAAGATTTAAGTCAGAAACAATGACTTCAACTTTATTGTCGTCAATTTTTTTCAGAAATTGCGATGCGGCATAGGCAGAAAATCTTTTGGGAAGTATAATTTTAGACCAGTCAAATTTCTCTTCGACGACGCTTACTATCTCACCTTTGTTAAGGGTGCCTAAAACAGGTGAAGCAACGGTTGCGTCTACCCTGACATTTATATTCTTCTTTTTGACTTGAGCATTTTCCACACAATACCCTTTAAAAGAGAAAAGTAAAAATAAAAGAAAAACCAGAAGTTTTGAGTCAATTTGCTCATTTGAGTCATTATAGCAAAACCAGAAAGATTGTCAAATGAATTGCCGCCGGCTTTTTGCAGACACACCGCCGGCGGCATAAGCGGAATTCACCCCATCTGAATGTAGTATCCATCGGAAGGAGCCTGGTTTGTTTGCCCGAGCGAATCCTGGATATCATCGGTCCGGGCAATATATTTGCAAGTCTCAGCGATTTGTTGCTCCAACCGCGTAACTTCCGCCAGGTAGTTAAACAGCCCCCTTGCCAAGCAATCTACCGCATACCTTCTGCCTTCCAGCTTTTTCCGGCTTTGCCTGGTGCGTTTTTGCAGATGGAGTTGGGTCCTGTGCAACTGCCGTTCGACCATTGCCAAACGGCGGCGGTTCCATTCCAGCATACTTTTAAGTTCCGTTTGCATTCGCCCTCTTCTTTAACAAGCAGCCTTTGCAGCGCTTTCTGCCTGTGTTGTTTTGCGCTGGCGGCTGCCACTATTAAACAAGATTGTAGAATAGTAAAAATCGCCAAAACAAATTTAAAACACCTCCCGCAAAATCGGAAGGTGTAGTAATCTTTTGGATTAAAGCACGCTTAAGCCGGACTTTGCGAATCTGCCAAAGTCCACCGCCACGCCGCCGTTATCAATTTTTCGGTCGAGCTAATCATAATCAAATAATACTCCCTCTTGCGGCACCCGTCAACTATTCCAATTCCTTAAGCGATTTTTTGCGGCGGCGCAGACTGACCTTCTTGTCTTTTTGCTTGGCTAATTGCTCCTTAATTTTAGGAATAACCAGATCCAAGGCTTCATAAAAGTCATTGCCGCGGGCTTCGGCGTAAAACTGGGGCGGGTTAATGGAAATTTCCAATCTAAAGACCAAACCACTTTTGTGCTTGGCGTCCATTTGGACTTCCACGAACACGTTGTCGGCCGGCTTAACCAGCCTGCCTAAACCGTTAATCTTGTCTTCTATATAGTTTTGATCATTCTCACTAAGCGAGGCATGGGTGCCTTTGTAATTGATGTTCATAAGTCTTATTGGCAAAATTGGCGGTTGATAATTTTGTTAAGTGTTACTTAATTTTTAAATTTTGCTTAATTAAATTATACCATAGCCTGCCAATTGTTGCGGGGAAAAACCGATTAATTCCGGCTCGACAGTCAGGCTAAGGCCGGTATTTACCTTAACGGTTTTTAAGACCATGCCCGCTGTTTCCAAAACCTCGGCGGCTGCCGCCTTCCCTGTCGCGTTAACGATAACCAGCGGCTGATGCGCGTTAATTTTGACATTGCCGTTGCTGACCCCCTTCAGTCCGCAAATATCCAACAAAAACGCCGCGGGAATTTTTACGGTTTGGCCGACCGTTATCTTTTTTTGCTCCAATGCGACAACTGCGGATTCGCCCATATTATTTTCGATTGTAGCGCGGACCTGCTCGTAAAACTCCTGGCTCAGAATTAAATTTTTAAAAAATGAGCCGGCGTTGCCATTTTTGGCTTCAGTCGGAAACGGAAATTTTTTATCGCGAATCGCCGTAACAAAACCTCGAATGTCGGCCAGCGTCGGCACTTTGCCGGAAAAATATTTTTTTAAATCGCGGTACGACAGTTCCGGCGCGGGAACTTTGTCCAGTTTCATCACCAGGCTTAAAATCACATAGCGTCCCCTGTCACGGGTATTAAAAATACTGGAGCGGTAGCCAAACTTGCACTCGCGGTTTTGAAAAGTCTTCTGGCTGCCGTCAGCGGTATCAAAAACCCGCACCGATTCCACCACCTGACTGGCCTCCTGGCCGTAAGCGCCCACGTTTTGTACGGCAATGGCGCCGCAGGTACCGGGTATGTGAGACAAATTCTCTACCCCCCACCAGCCATGCTTGCCGGCAAATTCAACGGTGGAATCCCAATTTTCTCCGGCGGCGACGTCCAGCCAAACCGATTCTTTGTCTTCCTTAACGATTTTTCTACCGGCCAATTCCATCTTGATCGCCAATCCGCCAAAACCTTCATCCGCCACCAAAATATTGCTGCCGCCAGCCAGGATAAACATTTTTAAGTTATTATCGGCCGCAAACTGCACGGCTGCCGCTAATTCCTCCGCCGCCTTAACCGCGCAAAAAAACTTCGCCGGCCCGCCGATTTTAAAGGTTGTATACGGGGCTAATTGTACGTTACTTAAGAATTGCATACTGGTATGTATTCAAGAATTCGTAAGCCGCTTGATTTTAGACTTATTCACAACAAATCTCTCAGCTCGTACGCCAACCGGTTAAAGCTGCCTACGGCCATAATGACAATAACGTCGCCGGGTTTTGCTTCTTTTTTTAAGATACCCAGAGCTTCCTGCTTGTTGTGGACCAAGCGTACGTGCCCGTGTTGCAGGCCGAGAGCCTGCGCTACATCTTGAGATGTTACGCTTGCGTCTTTGGCGCTTTCGCGGGCGGGGTAAATTTCGGAAATTAACACTTCATCGGCGGCATTAAAAGACTTGGCAAGATCGGGCAGTACGGCTTTAGTCCTGGAATAGGTATGAGGTTCGAACACGGCCCAAAGCTTAGAGGCGAGGGGTGGAGGACAATATTTTAGCCGGGCGGCTTCCAGAGTTTCGCGGACGGCCGTTGGATGGTGGGCATAGTCATCGATAATGGTTATGCCGTTTTTAACCGCAATAACTTCAAACCGCCGCTTAACGCCTTGGTAGGATAAAAGATCCAAGACAATATTCTCCCGGGAAAAACCTAGGGTTCGCAGCACGGCTATGGCGGCCAAAGCATTATATACATTCATTTTGCCGGGCAGCTGGATTTGGTATTCCTCATCTTGAAGGCCGAGGGCCCGCACCACATCGTTGGAATGTTTATTTCTCACGTGGAATTTCGTGTTAACCCCAAGCTCAACAGAGTTGGCCTGAAAATCCGCGTCATTTTCCATGCCAAAACTTATGGTAGCGATATTAGATCGGTGGACAAGCTTGCTTAAAGCGGCATCGTCGGCATTATAAACTATTAAACCGTCTTCCGGCATGGAATCTATTAATTGCAGGAATTCCTGTTCGAGATCCGCCAGCGACGCAAACTGGTCGGGATGGTCATATTCCAGATTGGTTAAAACTAAAATATCCGGCTTGTAATAGTGGAATTTTGGCGTAGGATCGTCAAATTCTTCCTTGTATTCATCACCCTCAAACACCGCATAATGCCCGTCGCCGTCATGGAAATTGCTCTGATAGTTTTGCAGAACCGCGCCGGCCATAAAGGAGCTATTGTCCAGGTTGCGGAACAAATGGCCGAGAAGGCCGGTCGTAGTCGATTTCCCGTGAGTTCCCGCCACAACTACGCGCAAGGTGTCTTTATATAGCTCGTAAAGCAACTCGGCAAAACCGGCGCGGGGCAGTTTATTTTCGACAATATACCTGACTTCCGGGTTGTCCCGGCCTTCCCCTGCGGACAAAATATACAAATCGGCTTTGGCGCTTTCGGCGTGCCTGGCGTCATAACCGGTAAAATATTTTATCTCATTGCCATCAAGCATGTCCTTGGCGGGCGGATATACGGCGGCACTGTCGCTTCCCAAGACCTCGTAACCTTTGGATTTGGCAAGGTTAGCCGCGGCGGACATGGCAATGCCGCCGATGCCAATAAAATAGATTCTGGCGCCGTCTTTGGAAAGAATTTCATCCAAATTGAAATTTTGATCGTCCATGTTTAGAAATTTAGGCCAATTAAACGGCTGGGCAATTTAACACCAAGCTGCTTCGTCGTTAAGTTATTATTTTGTCAAGTTGTTTGCTTGTTACGCGCGCGAAGCCGCTGAGACTTGCGCGGCCTGTTTTTGCTTAACCAACTCCTTAATTTTCGGGCCGTTCTGCCTGGCCGTTTTTTTACCGAGTTCGTAGAGCTCCTGCCTGGTTGATTCAATATTTTTTATTCGGAATTTTTTTATATCGGGCGTAATCATAAGATCACAATCCGGCTGTTCCGATTCTTTATCCCCCGCCTTGAGCGCCAGGTCCATGCTTCGGCCCAGCACCGATAGCATGGGCGGCTGCTGCTCAAAAGAATTCTCGCCGCCATCATCATCGTTTAAAAAGTCCCAGACCCGCTCTAAGTATTCGACCATCAAGGCTTTTTTAAAAAAATTGTAGGTTCTTTTTATAGCCAACTGCCCGTTTGTGAACAAATGCGGCGTGCCGCGCATATTAACTCCGACGACTATATCCATACCCGCTTGTTTGGCCACGTCTACAGGAATCCTGTTTAACAAACCGCCGTCCACCAGCGTCCCCCCGCCCCACTTGACGGCTTCGAAAAAGAACGGCAGCGTACAAGAAATGCGCACGCCCCTGGCCAAATCCCCCATAGATAACACAACCTGTTCGCCCGTTTCAATATCTGACGCCACAAATCCAAGCAGCGGGCGAACGTCTTCAAAACGCATATTGTCAAGAACATGCTGGCGGCCGTATTCTTCAAGTTCATCCAAACTGTATAAGCCGCCTTTGCCTTTTGGCAACATGGCCATAACTTTTTCCTTGTCCAAAGAAAAAACTTCTTCCTTGAATTCCCGGAGCCTGCCGCAGGAAAAAGCGGCTGCCACTATAGACGCCCCGCTCATGGCGGCTATGTAGTCAATCGGCACTTCCTGCGCGGCCAATTCTTCCAAAAATCCGATATAAAATACCAGCCTGCTGCCGCTGCCGCTCAAGGCCAATCCGACGGTGGGGCGATGGACGTTTTCGCTTATCATGCAAGTTTCTTGTTTTAAAACTATTTTCAATTAAACAGTTTAACAAAATAACAATCTAACAAAAAGTTCTAATTGTTAAATTGTTTAATTGTTAAGTTGAATGCTGTTCCGCTAATTTTACAATAATATCCGATATCTTGGCGTTTGAATCATGAGGCATAATCTTGCCGATATTATCCTTTAAGCGTTCCTGCAATGCCGGTTCGAAAAGCAGCCGCCGCACCACCTGTACCAGGCCTTCCGCGGAAACGCCCCGCTGATCCAAAACTATGGCGGCCTGCTGTCGGTAGAGAAGAAAACCATTCAGCTCCTGGTGGCTTTCAGGCATAGGAATTATTATACTAACTTTGCCTAAATTTGACAACTCCGTTATGGTCGAAAGCCCAGCTCGGGCAATTACGATATCCGCAGCGGCGTAAGCTTGCGCCATATCCTGAATAAATTCATATGCCTGATAGTTTTCTCGGCGCAGGCCCGCTGATTTGCCGCTTCCGGTAGAATGAATTATTTGGACAACTCTGGCGAGTTGGGGCAAAGCATCGGCCACTAATTTATTTAAAGCCGCCGCGCCGGTACCGCCACCCAATACCAAAACAGTCGGCAAGTCTGGTTTTAAGCCATAGCGTTTTAAGCCCTGCGCCCGGGTTGATCGCTTAAGCGATTCCCGAGACGGATTGCCGGTAAGAACGATCTTGTTCTTGTTTTTTTTATAAAACAGCCCCAAGCCGGAAGAAAAATCCGTTAAAGAATCGGAAAAAGTAACGGTAATTTTGTCAGCCGCGTGTTCGCACAGGCGGTTGGCCAGTCCCGGCAAAACATCTTGCTGATGAAGCGCCACGGGCACGCGGCGCGCCCAGGCCGCCCAAATTACCGGAACCTGAACAAAGCTGCCGGCGCCCGCCACGCAGTCGGGCCTGAATTTTGCCAATATTTTCCAGGATTGAAAAAAGCCGATAACCACCTGCAGCGGGGTAAGGATATTGCCGAAGTGGAAATATCTCCGCCACTTGCCGGCGGTAATTGGTACAAAACGAATTCCGGCGCGTTTGGCCATCGCCGCTTCCGGACCGACGCGCCCCCCGATAAAAAGAAACTCCGCTTTGGGATGCGTATTCTTTATGTGTTCCGCCACGGCCAGAAGCGGAGCCACCGGGCCGCCGCTGCCGCCGCCGACGAGAAGGATTTTCATATCATCATTTTAGCACACTATAATGAATCCGCGTCTAAATTGGCAAACTGCGGCATTTGAATATTGTCACGGCAAAATGTTAGCATGCTGGGATGTTAGTACGCTTTGATACACCGCCAACGTTTGTTCGGCGGCGCGGCGCCAATCGAACAGTTGGCCGCGCAGCAGGCCGTTATTCTGAATTTGTTTGTAGAAGTCCCGATCCTGGGCCAGCAGAACAAGTTTTGCGGCAATATCTTCCGGGCTTAAGGGATTAAAGTAAACTGCGGCGTTGTCGTAAATCTCATTGAAGGTTTCAATATTAGATACGGCGAGAGGCAGACCGCAACGCATAGCTTCAATTCCGGGCAACCCAAAACCCTCATGAAGCGAGGCGGTAACAAAAGCGTATGCGCCCCTGTAAAGCGCCGCCAGAT
>JAJYJE010000057.1 GCA_021789715.1 bacterium
GTCGATATATCCCGTAAATACAAGCCTGTCGCTATTTTTAATGTCAAGCGCATGATGCTTTATGTCGGGGTAGTGCGGATCAGGCTTTCCCGCTATAACCAAATCCATATCCAATGCAAAATTTTTAACAAACAAGTCAAAACCTCTGGCTAGGTTGACAATGTTCTTTTTGCGCTCCAAGACCCCCACAAACAAAAAATACGGCCGGCGCAATAAATATTTGCGGCGAATTTCCGCCACCGCCTTCTCGGAAACATCGGGCCTAACTGACACCCCTTCGTAAATTACCGAAATCTTGCCAGCTGGCTGATTAAGCAGTTTAATAATGTCCCGTTTGGAATATTCCGAAACAGTTATAATTTTACTAGAGCGGTCTGCCGCGCTTTGAATTATTTTCCTGTATGCCTGAAAATGCAAATAACGGCTTTTTTTATGCCCGCTAATTTTATGGTGGACTAAATCGTGAATGGTAACAATAAACGGCTTATCGTATAACAACGGTACGTTAAAATTCGGGAAATGTACCAGGTCGAGCTGGTGTTTATTCAAAATCCTATGAAGCTTAAATTGCTCGGCGATTGAATAATGCCGGATATTGACCTGAATAAATTCAGGGTCGGCCGCGCCAAATTTAGAACAGCCGCTCTTAAGTTCCGCTACTTCATCTTCGGCATCCCCATTATAAAAAATTACGTAATGGTCGGCCGCCCGCGCCGCCAGCAAATTTTTTGCCAGCTCGAAAACATACCTCCCGATTCCGCCATGCCGGCACCCCATCATTCTGGCGTCGATTCCAATGCGCATTAAATTTGAAGATTTAAAAATAAAGAGATTTAAAGATTGCGGTAAAATTTTTCTATTTTTAAAGCGACCCGTTACTTTAAGCCATTCAAGCCGGCAAGCACCTGGTCCGCCGTCTTTTGCCAGGTATACTTTTTTACCCATTCCAGGCCTTTGGCGATCAGCCGTTCCCGCAAGGATTCATTGGTTAACAACAGCTCAATGCCGCGCCGGATATCGTCCGGATTATGCGGATCGGCCAGCAGCGCAGCGCCGCCCGCCACTTCCGGCAGCGAAGTGGCCTGGCTGGCCAAAACCGGTACCCCGCAGGCCATTGCTTCAAGGGGCTGGAAACCGAAACCTTCGTAAAATGAGGGATAAACCAACCCCCGCGCCAGCGAAATCACTGCCGGCTTGTCCCGTTCTTCAAGGTAGCCGATGTATTTGATATGAGCTGATTTTTTTGACGCCGCGATTTCCCTAAAGATTGCTCGAAATTTCCAGCCCTTTCGGCCGACAATAACCAGGTCGGTAGGGTGCCGCAATAGTTCATAAGCGCGCAGCAGCCCTGATAAATTTTTACGCGGCTCAATAGTATTTAAAAATAAAATATAGTCTCCCGGCAACCCGTAAGCGTTACGCGCGGCGCGCAGGCGCTCTACGGGTATTTTAGGCTGGAAAATCTTTTGGTCGATACCCGGATAAATTACCCTGATTTTTTGTTCCGGAATTTTAAACAGCCTGATGAGATCAAGCTTGGTATATTCCGAGACCGCGAATATTAAATCCGCCCTGGCGAATGCCCGCTTGAATCCAAGCAGTTTATGCCACAAATTCCGTTTTACGTCGTAATATTCCGGCGTGATAACCGGAGAGAGATCGTGGACGGTTATAGCCAATTTGGCAGAAGACCGGATATTGAACTGGTTTAAATTCGGCATAAACAGCACTTCAAAATCCCCCGTAAGGGATTCCAGCCTTACGGCCCGCAGCATCAGTCCCAAATTTAAAAGCCGGTTCGGGTAGCGGGCGCGGACAGTTTTGGCGTTAATAAAATGAAAATTATCGGCAAGCGCCGGACGGCTTTGGCCCAAAAAGCGGTTGCTAAACAAAGTGTAGCGATTCTCTTTATCCATAGCCAAAAGCGCGTCCAGCAGGTTTAAGGTGTAATTCTCCACCCCGCTGAGCCGTCCGCTTTGCAAACTTCTGAGATCAACTGCGATGTTCATACGCAAATGCCAAAAACTGCTGCTTGAATTTTTCCCTGCTGAATTTCTTCGCGTGGGCGCGCAAAGCTTGGGGGGGATATCTCAGCACATCCCAGGACAGAATAATTTTTTTTATAATTTCCTTATCGGGCTTACTGAACAACTCTCCTGTTATACCCGGCACGACAGTTTCCAAAGAGCCGCCCCTGTTATAAGCGATAGTAGCCGTGCCGCAGGCGGCCGCTTCCAGTGGCATCAGGCCAAAATCCTCAACCTGCGGATAGATAAACGCCAAAGCCCCAGAATATTGAGCGCGCAGAACGGCATCGGAAATCCTTCCAAAAAAGCTAATGTTCGGCCCGGCTATCGACCGCAAAAACTTTTCCCGCCTGCCAGTGCCGAATACGTGGAGCGGCAAACCGAGCTCGTTAAAAACCCGAATAATCAATTCGTTGTTCTTGTGGGCCTGGAGGCGCCCGCCCAAGAGAAAGTAGTCACCTTTGGGATATAAGTCCATCCCAGCCTCCCCTGCGGCGGAGGAAAGGAGTTCGGCGTTGCTTTTATTTGCAGAAAACTCGCTTCGGCTCGGTCGACCCGGAGCGGAGGTAGCGAGATGCAGGGGGTTAATCGGCTTCCAAAATTCGCTATCTATAAACGGGTGCAAAACTTTCGAGTCGCGGTGATATATGCTCTTAATCCGTTTCTGAACTTCTTCGGAGTTTGCGATAAACGCCGTAACTCGCCGGGCGCCGCTAACATCCCACTTTCTCATCCAACGGATAACTAGGCGGGCCAATGGACGCAAAACGGCCGGTGCTTCATGGTCAACGTAATTATTGTCCACCCATAAAAACCGTGTTGGCGTATGGCAATAACAAATGTGCTTGACGCTTTTTGGCACATGAATATTTTTAGCCCAGCCGGAACTGGAGCTAATAACCAAATCGTATCCCTCGAATTTCAAAGAAGATACGGCTAGCGGAATAAGGGGCAGTAAATATTGCAACCGCGGTATTAGGTTGTAAAAAAACTGAAGCCAACTTGTACGCATGTCCCAACCCCGATATTTTTCCTTAAGCCTTCGGTCAAGGACCAATGCATATACCGGCGCTTCCGGAAATAGCTCGTGCAGCGCCTCCATCACTCGTTCGGCGCCGCCAAGCTGGGTAAAACTATCGTGAACCAGAGCTGTTTTCATATAAGCAAACCGGTCAATAAGCAGATAATTAGTAATCCTCTTTGGGTTTGGCGCCGAACAAAAGCAGCCAAAAACTTTTTGCCAGAATTTTAATATCAAGCCAAAGCGACCAATTTTCTATGTAGTACGTATTCAAGCGGATCTCTTCTTCAAACGGCAAGTCCGGCCAGCTCATTTGAGCGATTTGGGACATCCCAAAGATTCCAGGCTTAATGCTAAACATTCGACGGTAGCGGTTACGGTATCGCTCGACCTCGTCAAGCACATGAGCCCGCGGACCAACCATGCTCATATCCCCTTTTAGCACATTCCAAAACTGGGGAACTTCGTCCAAATGGGATTTCCGCAGGAAGCGTCCTACCGGCGTAACCCGCGGATCATGCCGAATTTTAAGGAACGGGCCGTTTTCCCCGCCGCGGCTGTTAACCTTCCACAATTGCCGCCTGACCATTTCGGCTTCCGTACCGCCATATTGCTCTCCTACCGACAAATGGCTGTACATTGTCCGAAATTTGTAGAACCGGAAATCGCGCTCCTGGCCGCCGCGCATAGCCACGTAAATTACCCGTCCGGCACTGTCCAGCTTGATGGCGATCGCCGCCAATAAAAAAACTGGAGACGTTACAATAAGGCAGCTTGCGCTGGCAATAATATCCAAAACGCGCTTAGCCACTTTTCCCCAGCCGTCCAGCGGCGTATTTTTTAGGCTAATAACCGGAACGCCCTTAAGATTATAAGTTTCTATGGCGTTGCGCTGGACTTCGAACAAATTCGGCACAAAGCTGAAGCTAATCCCTTTATTCCTGGCAAATTCCACCAGCTGCAAATTAGCATCATCCGAAAGCGCGGGGTTGGCTTGTAAAATTTCATCAATCCTGCCGGTAGCGTATAGTTTTTCCAGTTTGGCTAAAGTATCGGGGGCGTAATCAAGTTCGGCGATTATTTCATAACCATAAGATCTGTTACGGTAAACTTCTTGAATAATGCCCGACTCCGCCCGTTGCCCGTTAACGACAGCCAGGCGATGCAGGCCCATCCCCTGGGAAAATAGCAGCATTTGTATTCCCCTCAAAACCAGGCGGCCAAACAAAACAAATAAAATACCCAAACCCCAGGCAGCCAGGACAATAAAGCGGGACTGGAATGTCCCGGGGTTAAAAAAGAATAAAAGAATTACCACCAAGAGCCCCAGCGAAACGCCCACTACAATCCGGGCAAATTCGCGTGCGAAACTACGGGTACCCCGCAAATTATAAAGTCCCAGCAGGGCGAAAATAATTATCAACCCTGGAATAACCTTGTTAGCAACGACCAAAAAATCGCTGAAATGCAACTGATATCTGACCGGTCCGACGGTCGCCACGGTATTGAGCCGCCAGAAAAAAGAAACAACACCGGCAAACAAAAGCATGGCCACATCAACCGGTATTGAAATCAAATTAAAAATCAGTTCGGTTTTTTTCATTTCGTTTTTCCGCTATATGCGCAATAACCAAAGCAAATCTTAAGTATCGCTTGATGACTGGAACGCTTCAAGGGTACGCGAATAATTAAGATTTTGCCACTTAATTATAGCATTTCCGCTCTTCCGGCGCCACTCCGAAATTAAATAAATCAAAACCCGCCTTTTAATCAATAAAGGCGGGTTTTTAATCGCTCTAAGCAAACTCGTAAGCCGAATTCTGTTTCTAAATAATCATCTGTCTAGTCTTGATGTTGCCATCAAGCTCAAGCAACCTACCAAATTTGGTCTTGCACTCAGGTAAGAATTTAGCCGTTTCATCCGCGGTATTACTATCGCGGCTCGCCCCGCCTTTCGGCGGGGCGGTTGTTAGCTTTCGCCCACAACCGTCTCTGTTCGCATCTCGTGGATTACTCCAGGCGGGAGTTACCCGCTACCCGTTTGATAACTCTATAGAGGTTATCAATAAGTGTTCGGACTTTCCTCTCCGGCTTAAGCCGGAGCGATTATTCGATTTGCTTAAAGCTTATCAAATTTAGCATAAATAGCCCGCTTTGTCAATCCTACTGAACTTCAAAGGTAACAGACATGCTTTCGGTAATATCCTGGCTGCCGGGCTGTATATCCGGAGCAATCGACTTGGCGGCCCCTCCTCCCATGCCTAAAGGCGCGTTTAAGGCATAGGGCAACGGCGTTGCCGCGTTTGATTCTGAAATGCTCACAACCTTGCCCAAATTCAAACCCGCTTCCTTAGCCAATTCCTGAGCCTTGGTCTTGGCGTTGTCTATTGCCAATTTGCGAGCCTGCTGTTGCAAGGCATTCGGATCGTTAAAAGCAAAACTGAGGCCCTGGACCTCGTTAGCGCCGGCATTAACGGCACCGTCAAGAATCTTTTCCAGCACTGACTGGTCTTTATTCACCCCATGGACTTTAACAGTAACGGTTTGATCGCCTTGGTAACCGATGATTTTGGGCGCATTGTTGGCCTCGGCGGCTCCGGGCACGACTACGGGATAACTCTGCTGCGGGTAAAGGCTGATCTGGGATGTGGTGATGTCCCCGTCCGCTATCCCCTGCTGTTTAATGAAAGCTATAACCTTATTAACCTTGTCATTATTCTGATTCTTAACATCCGTCGCGGCAGCGCCCTGGGTCATAACTCCAATGTTAACCACGGCCAAATCGGGTACCGCAGAAACTTTGCCGTCAGCCGAAACCGTAATGGTATTGGCCGGCTTTTGATTTTTTACGACTTGGTTAAAATTATAAATCTGCTGCACGATCAGGAACGCGACAAAGACCATGAGCAAGGCTCCCAGGCCGTTAACTAGCCACTTGGGCAAAAGATTGTTTTCCATATATTATTTGCGTCATCCGGCTATTCCCGACCCTCAGGGAATTCCAGGGCCGCCTGGGATGAAATTAATGATGCTTAATATAGTATAACGCAAATTGCCGGCATATCCCAACCGGATATCAACAGGCACAAAAAAACCGCCGCGAAAATATCGGAGGCGGTTTTTAAAATTAGCGTTTGGCCCACTGCGGAGAGCGGCGCGCTCTCTTTAGGCCAGGCTTCTTTCTTTCTTTCTTCCGGTCATCGCGGGTCAGCAGGCCGTTCTTCTTTAGGACCTTGCGGACATCGTCTGAAATCTGGCCTAAAGCCATGGCTATGCCAAGCTGTACAGCAATAGCCTGCGAGTGCGGGCCGCCGCCGTTAACATGGCTGACAAAATGGTACTGGCCTTCCAGGCCGGTCAGTTCGAACGGACGGGCGATCTCATTTTGATAATGGCTGTAGTTGAAATAGGTATGGAGGGGTTTCTTATTGACCTGGCTCTCGCCCTTGCCTGAAAACCAACGGACCTTGGCACCGGAAGTCGTGCGGCGGCCTGTGGCAAAAAAATAGCGGC
>JAJYJE010000058.1 GCA_021789715.1 bacterium
ATCTTCCGACCACGCCGCCGGCGGTTTCCGCTACCTTGCCGGCTTCGGGCGCCACCAACGTGGCAGTAGCCACGCCCATAGTTGTGACCTTTACCGAGCCGCTCGACAGTACCACCATCACCTCAAGCAACATTCAGCTTTGGCAGGCCGGCGGCAGCCAAGTTCCCGCGACTGTCGCGCCGGCGGAAGGCAATCAGGAAGTCCAGATCACACCGAATGCGCCTTTGCAGTACGGGACTTCTTATTATTTCGTGGTGAATGATGTTAGAGATAGCTATGGCAATCAAATGACGGCAAAGTATCTTAGCGATGGCAGCGAGGGCAGCAATGGCAGTCCGTTTACCACTGTGTCCCAAGGCGCGGTTGTCCTTTCTGTCACCGGGATCGCTGCGACGCAAAGCTATGCCGAGGCGGGCGGCGGGTTTGACAACGGCTGGCAATGGACGTTTAATGTGACTGTGCCTTCGAGCCAGACTAAGCTGCAAATGGAATTCAGCGATTTTATTGGCAGCGGTACCAGCACGGTGCCGGCTGCTAACGATGTAGAGTATTACTCGCCGCAAAGCGACCATGACTCCGGCAATCCGGCGGTTATTACGGACGCCAATGCGTTTGGACCGGTGATCAATTTGACCGGCGATGCGGACCCGAATACTCCGGGCACGCAAGTGCAGATTGTTGTCAAAGTGGCCGTGCCTACCGGCACTCCAGGCGGATCGTACTCGGCTAGTTATGGTATTCAGACTAATCCTTAATTTTTAACTCTCAGGAGAAAATGCTTATGAAATCCAGGTATGTGTTCGGTTTGCTGCTGGCCGGAGGGTTAACTATGGCAGGTCTGGCCCGTGCCGATATGGTCACCGGCCAGTTGAGTACCGGCATAACTACCGGTTTGAGTGGTGTCGTTATTGCCGTACCTGCCGCTTCCCCGGTGGCAGGCACCTACACTTCTACGCAAAGCGTCATATTATCCGCAGACGGCAGCACCAGCATCCGTTACACGACGGACGGTACTACGCCGACCTGTTCCAGCGGCATATCTTATACCGGCGCGATTGCGGTAGCTTCGTCGTTGACGATCCAGGCCGTGTCCTGCTATCCCCACAACACCGGTTCAAGCGTGGCTTCGTTTGCTTATGTGATTAACCCGCCGGTAGTGACTCCGACAGTTTCGGGAGGCGGTGGTGGGGGAGGCGGCGGCTTTACCCCCTCGGTTGTAACGCCGGTTTCCTCAACGATTTCGAGTTCGACCCTGCCTCAGGGCGAGGTTTTAGGCGCGTCCACCACAATGGCTCACGTTGATGGTACGCTGGTGCAAGACGGCAATACTATTTATCTTATCCAAAACGGCCAGCTGGACGGCTTCCGTGACCCGCAGGAATTCGCGTCGTATGGTTACCAGTTCAGCCAAGCCGTGCCCATTAACGAAGCTGATAAATTGTTGCCCGCGGGGCCGGTACTTAAAGCTATGACCGGCACGCTGGCGCTTGATACTTCAGACAACCGGACGATCTATATGGTCGGTCGGAATTCCACTAAACGCGGCTTTGCCTCGTGGGGCGTGTTCTCGGGATTGGGATATGTTAAAGGCTCTTCGACTTCGGCCGGTCCTGTAAACGGCATATATAAAATTAATATGAGTGATTATCCCGCTGGCGCGCCGATTACGTCGGCCGCGGATCCGCATCCCGAAGGATCGCTGGTTGTGGATAGCAGCGGTACGGTTTGGTGGATTTTAAACGGCCAGCGCGACGGCTTTGAATCGATGCAGGTCTTCCAGACTTACGGTTTTAGCTTTAACCGCGTAGTGCCGGCTAATGCTGCGGATTTAGTTTTACCCATGGGTCCGTTAGTAAAATTCCGCGACGGTACCTTGATTAGCGATGGCGGCGTGACTTACATTATTTCGGATGGCCAAAAGCTGGCGTTCGCTTCTGCGGAGGCGTTTGCACGGCTTGGGTATGACCAGGCCGAGGTAATTACTGCCGTTCTTGCAAATTATCCGGCGGGCCAGGAAATTCAGTAGTTTTTTACCGGAAAAGGCTGTTAAAAGCTGTTTTGGGTTGGCATTGCCGCTTTGAGTAACGTGTAGTATAATAACCCTGTCGTAAAATTTAGCAGCAGTCACGTCCAAGCAGCGATATCGCTTTTGACAGGGCTTGGGCGGCGGGCCCAGAGTCTGGGCAGGGAATGGCGATAATCCGGGCCGATCATTAAGAGAGGGATTTTTATGGTCGACCCAAGATACTTGCGCGAGTACCGCTGCCCCGATTGCAACAAATTGTTGTGCAAAGGCGTTTTGCACCACAAGGACAGCGCGCTTGAGGTTAAATGCCGCAACTGTAAAAAAATCTGTTGGTCTACCGGAGCGGACGCGGAAATTGTCCAAGGACGTTCCGTGCTTGTCCGCCAGGGCTTGATCCCGGACACCGACGCAGAAGCCGAAACGGTTATTCGGTAAAAATATAAAAACAACCCCCTTTACAAAGGGGGTTGTTTTTATGCGGCTACTTTGGCTGTTTAACGGCAAGCAAACAGGCGCCGTTGATGCAGAATCTTTTTCCAGTGGTGGCGGCTGGTCCATCGTCGAATACGTGCCCTAAATGCGAGCCGCATTTGGCGCAGACGACCTCGGTGCGGTGCGTGCCGTATTCGTTATCATCGCGGAATTCCACGGCGCCGGGAATGGCGCGGTCAAAGCTCGGCCAGCCCGTGCCGCTGTCGAATTTGGTATCGCTGCTGAACAGCTGGTTGCCGCAGGCCGCGCACTTGAACATCACGCCCTTGTCATGAACATCAAGCAGGGGAGAGCTAAACGGCGCTTCGGTGCCCTTCTCCCGCAAAATGCGGTACTGTTCCGGCGTGAGTTGTTTTTTTAATTCTTGATCGGTCGGCGGCGTATTTTGGCCGTTCATAAAATTTGGAATAATTACAAATATTGACGGTTCCGGCGCGAGATTATTTCGGCAATCTAGCGGGAGGCGGGGCCATAATCGGTATAGGGAAATTGCTGACTGGGCGCCATGGGTGCCGGTTGTTGGCCGAACGGCGGGGAAACAGCGGTGTATCCGCCGTTCAGTCCCGGAAGGCCCTGTGTGATCCCGCCATTGGCGGCAGGGCAGTAGTTTTGAAGGGAATTTTCCACCTGAATGTCCCATTTGAAATATATTGCTAGGGCTACGGCAAGGATTATTACGCCCCCGGCTTGTTGCATCCAGCGCGAATATCGCGCCAACCGTTGTGTTTGGGCGGTGATCCATTGGCTGCCATAAGCAACCGCAAGCATTGGCAGGCCGACCCCAAACGAATAAGCCAGTAACAATATGGCTGCTTTGGCGGTGCTGCCTTGGGTCGCGGCCAAGACTAAAATTGATCCTAAAACCGGGCCGGCGCAGGGGGTCCAGATTAAACCCAGGAGCAGGCCGATTCCAAAACCGTTCAAATTATCGCCGTATCCCGAGAAGGGCCGGGCAATTTTTGGCAGGCGAAAAGAGAGTGCTTCCAGCGGTTTTGGCCAGATCATGAGCAGGCCAAAGATGGCCAACAAGGAAACGGCAAGGTCACGCAACAGGTCGGGGGCTGCGCCGAGACTGTGTACCATAAACGATAGCAGCAGTGCGGCCAGGGTAAAACTAACCGCAAACCCGGCAACTATGAATACCGGCCGCCATTTGCCGTGCCGGCCGACTGACGCGCCCAAAATTACGGGCAGCATCGGCAAAATACAGGGAGCGACTATAGTCATTAACCCCGCAAAAGCAGCAAAGGATATTTGGAGGAACATAGGCAATTTTGTTTCGATATAGTGCCCGGCAGGGACCGAATAGGTTTAGTATACCCTCCGAAAGGCTTTGGATCAAGACGGAAAAATATCACAAAATTGGGCGAAAATAAGGCATCTTACGATGCCCTTGTTTATAGAAGAGTATTGGTCGGCCAATTGATAATTAGCACTTGACACAGGGGAGTGCTAATAGTATTATAAATTAGCAGTCGTAGGATATATCTGCTAATCGCCTACAGGTAACTACCTCAGTTTTATGGGATCTGAAATTACTCCCCGGCAAGCCAAGATTTTAGCCGCCATCGTTAAGGAAAATTGCGACAGTTGCGGGCCCGTGGCCAGCCAGGATTTGGCGGAGAAGTACAATTTAGGCGTCAGTACGGCAACTATCCGCAATGAGATGGCGGTATTGGAAGAAATGGGCTATATTAGCCAGCCGCACACCAGCGCCGGCCGCGTGCCTACGGATAAAGGTTTCCGTTTTTTTGTTAATGAGCTTATGGACCGCGTCCAGCTTACGCTCAAGGAGCAGGACCTGCTTAAGCGCGAGTTGATGAAAATGCGGGTTTTACATGCGGAAATGGGCCGGCGTTTAGCCAAGCTGCTGTCGGAGCATTCCCAACAGGCATCCTTTACGCTATTTCCCGAAGAAATGTCTACGGTGGGTTTGTCCAACATTCTTGACAATCCCGCCTTGACGGCAGAAGATGCCAAAGAGATCGCGCAGTTTTTTGATCATCTGGACCAGTACGCGGAAAAAATGATGCAGGATTATTCCGCATCGGCCAAGCCGGCCACCTTCATCGGCAAGGAATTGAAACTTTCCAAAAAATCCGATTACTCAATGATCGTGTCCGGATTGACTTTACCATCCGGGAAAAAAGGCGTCATCGGCCTCATCGGCCCGAAGAGCATGAAGTACGAGAAAAATTTGAGCTTGATGGAATATATTGCGAAGTTGTTGGGCGGGGGATTAGGCATAGTTTTGCTGATGCTAATTCAAAAATAAAAAATCAAAATTCAAGGTTACAGTGCAAAATTTAAAAATAAATTGCAGAATGATTTTATATTTTGAATTGTCATTTTGATTTTTGATATTTACATTTTGATATATGTCCAATGACGAGCAACAGCAGAATCAGGAGGAGCAGATTACATTAGAAAAGCTTGAAGCCGATTTGGATCAGGCTGTGTCCGGCTGGAAGCGCACCGCGGCCGACTTCGAAAATTACAAGCGCCGGAGCGAAGTGGAGAAAAAAGAACTTTTGGAATTTGCCAAAGAGGTCACCGTTGTCAAACTGCTGCCTACAATAGATGCTTTGGAGCAAGCGTTAAGGCATTTACCCGCAATCAATGGGGAAGCGCCGGAAGACCAGCAGAAGTTTGTCGAGGCTTATGTAAATTGGCAGAATGGCGTAAATGGCATTGTCAGGCAGCTGGATAAAGTCCTAGGCGAACTGGGCGTAAAGAAAATCGAAGCCATTGGTAAAAAGTTCGATCCTAACTTCCATGAAGCACTTAGAGAAGTGGAATCGGAAGCGGATGATGGAACGGTGGTGGATGAATTGCAATCCGGGTTTGAACTGAACGGGAAAGTGATAAGGCCAAGCCAGGTGGTTATTAGTAAAAAGAAATCATGAATAAGTACAAGTTCATAAGCGGAATATTGTTGGTATTTTTAGTCATATTGGGTGCCTTTACTTTTTTGCTGATGACTAGTCCGGCTCGGGTAATGTATTGGTGGGAGAAACATATTCAACATAAGAATGTGACAGTGACTCTTAGTAATCCTTCCGCTTCTCCAATGGTCCCGATTGCAACTTCCAGTATAGTAGCAATTGTGCCGACGACAACCGTAAGTTCGACTTTACCGGATGAATATCTTAATTCCAAGTACCGTGTACTTGGGACTTTCCAGAATTTTGGTGCGAGTACTACGGTTGCGGATATTAACCAGCTAATCAATCAGGTTGCATTAGTTGTTGTCACCGACCGGACTACTGACGGACAGAATGATTCCCAATGCGGTTCTATATACACCCAGCCAGTTTGCTATTTCTTCATGGAGCCGTTGTATGTTTATGGCGCTCCAAGCCATGCGGTGTATTTGGGAAGTTTGGAACACAAAGGTGCATTTATCCCCAGCAGCATCAAATTTATAGCTCCGGATATGGTGGAATTCCATACAGCTGATGGTGATGCAGGATGCTTTTCTGATACGACGTGGCAACTTAATTTAAGCCAATAGTAAATTTACACAAATTGATCATAAAGAAGGTTGCGCAGACCAACCTTAATTATAAGGAGAACTATTATGCCAAAAATTATAGGGATAGACTTGGGAACATCAAATAGCGCGGCGGCGGTGATGCAGGGCGGCAGTCCGACCATTATTCCGGCGGCAGAAGGTACATCAGCCGCGGGAAAAGCTTTCCCGTCGTACGTGGCTTTTACCAAGGAAGGCCAGCTTTTGGTCGGCGAACCGGCCAGGCGCCAGGCTGTGACCAACCCGGAAGGGACCATTTTTGAAGCCAAGCGCAAGATGGGCACCGCGTTTAAGTACAATATCCACGGCAAAGATTATACGCCGGAACAGATTAGCGCGTTCATTTTGCAGAAGATCAAGAAAGACGCGGAAACATTTTTGGGCGAACCGGTAACCAAAGCGGTTATTACCGTACCGGCGTACTTTGACGACAGCCAG
>JAJYJE010000059.1 GCA_021789715.1 bacterium
TCGAACTTCTCATATTCGTGGACATGGGACGATTGCTTGGCATCCTCAAGATTTAAACCGATACCTATGACCCGACCCCCGGCTTGGTGGGCTCCCTGGGCAGCCGCTTCCATCAGCCCGTCCCCCGCGCCTGTGGCGATGGCCAAACCGCTTTCCGCCAGCAGCCTGCCCAGATCGCGCGCCAGGCTAAGGTATAACCTCTCTTTGCCTGCCGGGCAGTTGTTGCCGGCAAAAATCGCCACGCGCTTCCCCTCCAATCTATCTTTGTCAATTTTGTTCAATTCCATAATTTTTTACGACCTTATCTCCCCTGCCAGGTAAAAATATAATATAAAGTTTTTAGGATAATTTCCAAATCAAACAAGATACTGCGGTGCTTAATATAGTAAAGGTCGTACTGAAGTTTAAGCTTGGTTTCCTCCACATTGCCGGCATAAATATTACTAAGCTGGGCCCAGCCGGTCAGGCCGGGTTTTACCAACAATCGCTCCTCATAAAAGGGAATTTCCTTTTTGAGCCGGTCTACAATATTGGGTTGCTCCGGACGCGGGCCGACCAGGCTCATATTGCCGGCAAGGAGATTAATGAACTGCGGCCATTCGTCGATGCGCGACTTGCGCAAAAACTTTCCCACCGGAGTGATGCGCGGGTCGTTGACGCTCGTCCAGGTATTGGTGGCGCCGCCGCTCATAGTCCGGTATTTATAAACCTTAAAATTTTTGCCCCCCTTGCCGACGCGCTCCTGAATAAACAGCACCGGGCCCGGCGAAGTCAGCTTGATCGCCAAAGCACAAAACGGCCAGCTTGCCAAAAATAACACGAACCCCGCCAAGCCGAACAATATATCGGTCAGGCGCTTGATTATATTATAAAACCGCTTTTCCTGGTAGTTAACGTTCTCCAAAAACCAGATTTCGCTAATCTCGGAAAGATACACGCGGCGGAGCAAACTTTCGTAAAAATCCTTATGGTTGTAAAAAGTGACGCCCTGGGTGCGCAAATTATACAACCGTTCGCTTAAAGCCGGGCTGGTGTGCAAATTGTCCGGCAAAATGACGGAAGAGTTTCGCTCCAATGTTAAACCGGCCATAAGCTGCCCGTTGATTTTGCCGAGGATCCGGTAACCCAAATAGCTATGATTGGCAATTTCCCGCTCCAGCTCGGCACTCTTGCCGCCAAAATCAACCACATACACGCCTTCCACCAGGCGGTTCTTTAGGAAATACTTTATTAACAAATACCAGCCAAGGATCAACACAAAAGTCGTGGCGGCGTCAATGAGCAAAAAGCGGCGGGGAGTTAAAATCAGATTCGGCTGGGAGTAAAAATAAATAATGGCAATAAGCACGTTCACCACCATAGCCGAAACCACATTGAACACTATCATGGTATAACGGCGGAACGTGCGCACGTCGAACAGGCCGTGGATAAACAGGACCACGAGCCAAAAAATAAAAATTACGCTGAACGTCTGGAACAGCCGTACGGTAACGTCGTGGCCGAACGCGGCGCGATAATGCAGGCTGATGGTCAGCCAAAGCCCGGCATAAAACAGGATAATATCGGGCACAATTATTAGCCAAAATGTAAGGGTGGAGCGGGACAAATATGTAAAATTTAATGATTAAAAATTAAAAATTGAAGATTGTTTTTCTACCAGGATATTTTATAAATATTCTCGATAAAATCCAAGCCCCTCTTGTCCTAAATAGCCATTATCCAACAAAATGTACATAATAGCCCGCACTTCTCCGGCTGATCCTTTTGCGAAATTCAGAAAGTTGGCAAATTCTTTTCCCTTGACTCTTGCCAAACAGGCAAATCTTCGAATCGTGGATATTGCCTTTACCCTCCTAATGCATTAATTTTCAATATTCAATTTTTAATCTTTCAATAATATCCGTATCCTTAAAATCACCTTGGCAATAAATGCAAATGGGTAATCGTCTCGGTGCTTTTGTATTAACCGCAGCTGTTTGGCCAAAAATTGCTTGAATCTTTCCTTATTATAGCTTGGCTGGCGGTAAGCGGTAAATACCTCTTGGAAATTATAGAATTTACCGAGCCTGCCCAGACGCAGCCACAAATCGTAATCTTCGGCCACATCCGCGCCGTCGGCCAGAAAGCCGCCCGCCTGCAGCGCTGCCGCGCGGCGGAACATAACCGTCGAAGTAAAAAAATTATTTCGCAGAAGCATCGTCCGCCTGATCCGCGAGTCTGATTGCGGCCTGAATTTTTGTATTTTCTTATTTTTAAATTTTGCTATTTCTATGCCCCCGCCGACCAAAGCAACCTCGGGATGCGCGTCCAAAAATTCCGCCTGCTTCTTTAATTTATTCTCATCCACCCACTCGTCATCATCATCCAGAATTGCCACATATTCCCCCGCCGCGGCCTCCAGCGCCTCCTGCCTGCTCGCCGTAATTCCCAGCGAAGTTGCGTGCCTGATAATCTTTAAATTTTTTCCGCCAGTGGCGGATCCGCCTCTGGCGGACAATCTTTCAATTGTATTTTGCGTACTATCCGCCGATCCATCGTCCACGACAATAACCTCGTAACCGACATACGTTTGCCGGCCAATACCGGCAAGCGCGCGCTCCAAAAAGGCAACGCGATCTTTTGTTAAAGTTATTACCGAAACTTTCGGCATAAATGCGAACTGCAAATTACTGTTTTAAAATCCGTAACGCGCTCTTGGCGCCGTCTTTCGCCCAGCCGAGGAGTCTTGCCCTCATGCTGTCATTTCGCCACTTGCCTTGCCGCAGCACTGTGTCTTTAAAACCCTGTTCCAAAGTCAGGCCAAAATGCCTGTAAAAAACCCCAATCAGATCGCGCGCCTGTTTTTCCAGGCTAAGATTTTCCATAACGTATCCCCGCGGGTCGAATTGCCGCCAGGAATATTCCATGCGGGCAACAGCGCTGTCGAATTCCCGCGCTTCAAATATTTTAATTCCGCACCGGTTGTCAAAATATTCCGCCGAAGTTGCGGAAAATTTATTCTCCTCGGGCAAAAAAATATTCCGCTCACGGGCGGACGGCTGCCAGTGCCCTATGGTACGGACATCCCAAACCAAAAGCGGAACGCCGGAAGCCAAAGCTTCTTCCAAAGCGATTCCCTGGCTTTCGTGCCTGCCCAGCCAAATGCCGTACCGCGACCGCGCTAATATTTTTTTAAATTTCTTTTCGTTATATTTCGGGTATTCAATAAGCTCGAAACGAACGCCTTTTTTATTTAATACATCCAATACGGCATAAAGTTCCTGCGGAAAACGCTGCTTGTGGTAAACAAAAACCAAATCTTTATTTTCACTGCTTGGCGCAAATTCTCCCGTATCAATTCCGGCCGGCCAGACCTCCAGCGGACAGGCGGCAAAACCGGATTTCCGCCAAAAATCGGCCGCCCAGCGCGACGGCTGCAAGTATACGGCGCGCGACAAATCCAAACCCTCCGGAATATTGCGGGGGGCGACAAACAGATTCGGCCCGACGACTACCTTAATCTCCTTCGGCAGATCCTTTATATAGTGCAACGCCCGCACATCATCGTGGATCCACAGCCGTTGGCAGGCATCAAGACGGCGGTTGACCGCGTACGGATAACCGATCTCCTCCAACCCCTTAATCAAATTATCAACAACCTTCTTGGGGCCGGAAGACAAGCGGCGCAGCCGCGCTTGGGAAATGATGTTAATCATAACCGCTCCCCGCCCGATTCTATCTCGTCGAGCAATTGAAGTTTTGCTTTGCGATATTCGGACTCAATACCTTCAGTGGTAATATTATGTTCCAATTCGTATAAACGCAGCCGCGCCATAAAACGAAAAAAAGCATACAAGAAACCAGAAAAAAAGTTCTCTCCATTACTTCGCCAACCACGAGAAAATATAAAAAAATACCGCGCCATCCCCCCCAGCGTTTGAATCCAGGAAAACCGCCGGCCAGCCTTAAAAGCCTCTTCGGCTTCGGTTTCGGCATAACGCAAATGACTGAGCACAAATTTGTGCATATCGTAAACGCTGAAGTGCTTTATGGCATAATCGGGACGGTCCGGCAATTCCAAAATCTGGGTTTTGCTGCCGGTAAACTTACCCATGCCGTGAATCCGGTTACCACTGAAGTCAATAAAATCCTTATGGAAAAAACAGGGGGTTCTCCCGTATTGGGCCACACGGGCTGTGTCGCCCCACAAGTATGTATGCAGCGGAATGCTGACATACTTAAATTTGCCCTCGCTGGCGATTTCGCCCAGCTTATCCAGCAACCTGGCCGGACACAAATTATCGACATACGACCAAAATATATAGCCGGTGCTTACCTGACTTTTAACAAACAAAAACATTTCCTGGGTCTCGACCTGGGGTTTGCTCGACGCCGGCCTTAAAATAAACCGCGCGCCGTTTGTCTCGGCGACTTCGCGCGTACGATCCGTACTTCCCCCGTCAAAAACATAAACTTCCCCGTATGGCCGGAAATTCCGAACGGCATATTCAATCCGCCGCTCCTCATTGTAACTGAACAGGATAAAAGAAATTTTACCGGATTCCATATGATTAATGCGGAGAGGTTATCGAATTGCGAGAATAAAAAGCAACTGTAAGTTTCAGGCCTCGTTTGAGCGGCATGCCGGCTTGCCACCCTAATTTGCTGTTTTTGGAAATATCCGCCCGCGAACGCATAAGCTCATGTTCGTGATACGGCAGTGCCCCCCAATTCAATTCGGTTTGGCCTTGAACCTCTTCCTTCAGCAGACTAACAAGCTCGCGAAGACTATGTTCGGTACCCGTGCCGATATCAAACTCTTCCCAATCTGAAAATTCATTCAGGCGCTCAATAGCCGAGACGAACGCATCCGCTACGTCCGAAATAAAAATAAAATCCCGCGTTTGCCGGCCCCCGGTCAAATCCATAGACGGAACTCGGTCCAGCAGCTTCCGCAATGCGACCGGAATAAATTTTTCCGGATTATCGTCAGGACCATACATATGATAAATGACTAAATTTACAAACTTCCCGCCCTCCCGCCTGGAGCGCAACGCATAATCCAGAAAGTCTTTTTTTGTCCTGCAGTAATCGTAATACGGCTCGCCGGACAAAGTTGAATTCGGCATAAAGGTATCGGCATTGAGAAAAGCGGTTTTATTGCTTCGCGCAGCGTCCAGGAGCATGGCGGGAAGCCCAAAATTAGCCTCCCGGATCACTTCGCCCGCCTCGCCTTTGCGGCCATAGTTGGTAGCGGTATGGACAATAATGGCATCGCTGTGATCAGTAAGCCACTGCTTTGCCGAGGCTGACAAAATGGTG
This sequence comes from bacterium, assembly GCA_021789715.1. Classification (GTDB taxonomy): domain Bacteria; phylum Patescibacteriota; class Doudnabacteria; order UBA920; family UBA920; genus JAJYJE01. The sequence continues at coordinate 5,302 of JAJYJE010000059.1, forward strand.
CTTGCCTTTTTTGCTTCGATTAACCGGCTGATCCGCCGCAGCGAAGAACTTTCGCGAACTACGCCGGTAACTTGCCAACCTCGCGCCGCAAACGCTTCGGCCAGGTTAGAACCCAAAAAACCGGTAATTCCAGTTAATAAAATGTTGGGGGCAGATATTGTTTTCATAAATCGCCGCTGTCTCGCCACTGCTGCTACTTCCCTAAAATTTTTTTAGCCTGCTTTGTCACAAACTTGCGCAGCCGTTCATTCCTAAGTAAATATTTCTTAATGCCCGCTACCAGCGCCTGAGCGGCCCAACTCCGAAAAAATTTAAATCTAACCTTCCACGCGGAATAAGGAATCCGGTATAATTCTAAAAGCCATAACAATGTGTCTTGTGTTTGCCGCACGCGTTTGGAAATCGATTCCAAACCGGGAAATGTATCCCAGCGCAAATTATCGGCCCGGACTTTTAGAACCGGTTTTGCCGCCTCCAGGCTCGGCAGTTGCCGGAACGCGGCCAGGATCACAAATAAGTGGATCGCCTGCGTGCCGATATACTTTTCTTTCTGGTCATAATCCCGCCAAACCCGGCGGTCGAACAGCTGGCATGACATGCCGCCAAAGTATCCGGTCATATCGTCATAATTGCCGATATCGCAAACTAACTCCCGAAGCGTGGCGAAACGCTTATTTTCCGAAAGATGCAAATTCGGCTGGCTAAGCGCCGGAAAATTAAGCTCATGATCATAACCCCAGCAATTTAATAAAAAATAAGAGCAGCCGGATTTTTCAATTAGGCCAAGCACGTGCGGCAAAGCGTCGTCGAACAGCGCGTCATCGTCGCCAAGCAGCCAGCAAAACCGCCCCTTGGCCGCCGCGACAACTTGCAAAACATTCCGGTCAAAACCGATATTTTCTAAATTACGGAGTATGGTAATATTACCAAATTGTTCAAACTGTTTCAGTACAGCCGCGGTTTGATCGGCGCTGCCGTTATCGGAAACCACAATTTCCACACGGTCCTTTACTCGAGGATCCTTGAACTGATCGGTAATGCTTGCCAGGCATTGGCGCAAGCAGTCTGCCCGGTTATAAGTCGGAATACAAATGCTTAAAAGCGGCTGCGGCATGATTCCGGTTTTAAAATTGACTCAAAAATTCCTCAAAACAG
>JAJYJE010000060.1 GCA_021789715.1 bacterium
AGGTCCGGGACAAGTGCCCGGCATTGCCAATGCCGGCCGCCCACAGGAGCAAAATCGGGGCGGCGTGGGCGGATTTCCCGAAATTTTTACTGTGGGAGCACTGCGGCCGCGCGTGGAGCGGATAGATATAGGCGTCTTCGATACCCGGCTGAATGGCTGGAAGGTTAAGAGCGGCGACGTAATCAAAATTTTTGGCCGCAGTCTGATTTTTTTTAATCAAATCAAATTAGCGGCGGGCGGGGCAGATTACGATGTCGAGGATTTGAAACTTGTCAGTCCGGAGCAAGTCCAGTTTAAAATTCCCAAATCTTATGAAGAGACTTTTGGCAAAGGCGCCAGCTTAGGTTTGGTGTTTTGGAATACCGATATTTCTTCAAATACCAGGCGCTCCAAATTCCGCTTTGCTTATTCCAGTTTAGCCAGCGAGGAGGATAAGGCAAAACGGTCCCAGGCCGCGTCCGAAGCGGAGGCGGAAAAGAACCGCCGCGCGGCCGGAGCTGCCGCCGGCCGTGATGATCTTGGCGCGGCCGCGCGGCGGACAGCTCAGGTCGCGGCAAGCGGAGCTGCGGCGCCGGTTGCGCAAACCTCTGTCCAAGGCGGCGAATCAATATCGGCCGGAGCGGATGCCAATATTGATGCCGAAACGCAAACCGAAGCTGGAGTTACGCGACCAGCTGCAATATCAGCAACTGCTGAACTTGGCGGCCAGACGATTGCGCAAGGCAGTACTGCCGCCGTCCAGCAAACGACCGCGGCGATTTCCTCCGCAGGGACTGCGGGCGGATCGGCCCAGATTTTCTCATCGGGTACTACGTTGTCGCAAACGGCTGTAAGTGCGGGCGGGATTGCCGGACAAGTGACAGAGCGGATTTCCGGCGGCGGGACGGTATCGGGCCGCGCGGCAGCGGACGTAACTGCGTCGGGAACGGTTTCCGGCCGGCAGCAAGTTTCCGCGGAAATTAAAGATGAAACAAACGCGCAGGCACGCGCCCGTATCAGCGGCCAGGCAAGCGGCACTCAGACGATTGACGCGGCTGCGAAAGTTGGAGGCCGGGGAGGACCAGCGGTTTCCGGATCTGCCGCTGGATCGGCAGCGGTATCTGCCGGAGGAACAGCTGCCGGCAATCAAAATATTCAATTTTCCGGAGGTGTTGCGTCTTCGATGACGATTCCGGGCGGTGTTGTGACGGCTGACATCGAAGCCGACAACGAGGGGATAGCTCCTCCGGCCAGGGCGATGCCTCAGAAAGCCGCAGTGTCGGCAGGGTCCGAAGCCGGACCGGCAGCCGAACCGGGGGTGCCAGGACCGGAGGAAGCCGCGCGTCCTGCCGGGGGCACGCCAATGCCTGGCGGCAGTTTGCGTCAACCCAGCCAGATTATTCCGGAAGCTGCGGATGCCGGAGTTGGCACTGCGGGAGCTGGCGCGGCTGCTCCACCCGAACAGGCTTCTATCGACGGCGTCAAAGTGCCGCCGCAATACCAGTCACTTTTGAATAATTTAAAACGGAACGATGACGCCATACGGCCGCCGCTCCGGACACTGCCGCTTAAACCCGGAGAACAAAAGTGGGAGTCTGGCGAATCTGCGGGGGTTGATGGAGTTTCGGAAAATTTGCCGGCACATCAAAACGAAAGACCGCAAGCGGGAGATTTGGGATTAAAGCGATCATTAAACACAGAAGGTGCGTCTGCCATGGAGAAAAATAAGGCAGATGCGCCATTGAATAATAGCCTTGCCAATGCCGAAAGTGCCCCAGAAATAGTTGCGGATTCTCAGTCTTCGCCGGTTAAAGGGGGCGCAGGAGAGTTGGGCGATCGGGAACAGCCTGAACAAACAGATAGAGTTGGAGCTGAACCATCAAGATTGCAAGAGCAAACCGTAACGCCTCCTGCCGCGGTCAGGCGCGTTAAAAACCCTCCGGATAAAGACGCTTTATTGAAAGAAGCGGTTCGACTTGTAGATCCATATTTGAATGGGCTTATGGTGGACGGAGCCATTTGGGTATGGTCTTTGGCGCTTCCAAGTTTTTTCCTTTCGGTTTTATTAGGGGCCATAGCCGGTGATATTTTATTGCTTCTGAGACGGCCGTTAATAAAGTGGGCAGCAAACCGGGTGTTAACGGCAAAAACTATCGTTGGCAAGGAATTTAACGCGGATGCCATAGCAGACGAGGTGAGGTTCAATTGGGGCGTGAAATTAAATATTGCGGCTATGAACGCATCAATTGTGGCCATAGCAGCAGTTTTATCCCTGTTATTTGCATACGTCGGGTGCAATTATCCCATACCCGATAACATTATTACCGGGCACTATACTTCCATAATTGGCATAAAATATCCTTCCGTTTGCAAAACTTTGGACGGCATTACTTCGGGAGCCGGCCAGGCGGCGCAAAATCCGGCGGCCGGACACTGATTTTTCATATTTTGTATTTGTGCTATAATACGGATGTTGGGAATTTTCTTCAGAAATAAAAGTTAGTTAAAACAATGAACAAAAAAGCCATTGCCATTTTGGGCGCGATTTTTCTGCTTATAGTGGGAACCTTGGGGTTTTTAATTTACACCAAGTACGGGACCAAAAGCAGCGTAACGCCGCCCGTTAGCCAGGGCAGCAATGATGCCGGCAGCGGCGCGAATAACAATACGCCTTCCTCAACCGCGCCGACAAGCGCTGCTGCGCCCGTTGTTCAGCAAAACGCCTCGCCTTTTGTGGAATTAATCAGCGACCAGGTGGTCTCTCCGGTACTGTTCTTTAACGGTAAGGGTATAACGTATTTTGATAACCAGGGCAATTTGTATCAGGCCAGTTTTCAAGATAACAGCACTCCGCTGCAAATCGCCAGCAAACAGTCGCTCGACATTGAGGCGCGCGCCGGCATCGCCAAAGTTCTTTGGCCGGCCAAAGGGGACAATTTTATAGCCCAATTCACGACCGCCAGCGGCACCGATTGGAGTTTTTATAACAGTTCCGCCCAAAGCTATACCGACTTGCCGCCGCAGGTGGAAGCCCTGGATTGGCTGCCAAGCGGCGACCAAATTTATTATATTTGGCTGCAAAACGGCAAAGCGACTCTGAATATCTCCAATCCCGACACTACCAATTGGAAATATATTGCCGATATGTGGGAAACCGACGATCAGATAAGCGTATCGCCGGACGGAAAGAATATTTTGTATTACGAGCAGAATTCCAGCGGCACTGCCAATCCCATTAACTTAACCACGCCGGACGGCAAAGTTTGGAAAACCCTGGTCAGGGCCGGTTTTAATAAGGGGGTATTGTGGAGTCCCGACAGCCAAAAATTCTTGTTCGGCAAACTTGATTCCGCTAGCAATCAATACCAGCTGTGGTATTACAATCTGCTGACCGGCGAAACAATCAATCTTCAGGCCACTACCACTCCCGATAAGGCGGTATGGAGCAACGATAGCCAGACGATTTACTATGCCGAACCCGTAAGCGGCGTTGCGGGCGGCAACAGCCTGACCTCGGATAAGTTTTATAAGCTAAACATCCAAACTGGGGACAAACAGACCTACGATCCTGGCAGCCAGGTTTTTGACGGCCGGAATCTTTTTTTGAGCTCCGACGAAACCAAGCTGTTCTTTAAGAATGCCCAGGATGGCGGACTATATTACTTGAATTTGAACCAATAAGGGCATATAGTAGTTAGTAGGTAGTATTAGTAGTTTGGGCCACCCTAACTACTAGTTATTATCTGCTAACTACTTTTAATTATGGCCAAAATCAGCACAATTTTTGTCTGTTCCAACTGCGGGTTTAAGATGCCGCGCTGGCAGGGAAAATGCCCGAATTGCGGGGAGTGGAATACTCTGGAGGAACAAAAACAAATATCCAATTCCCAATTTCCAATTTCTAAAGCGACCGTTCCGGTCCAGCTGGGCGAGGTTGAGTCCGGCGCCCAGCCTAGGATAATGACCGGGATGGGGGAGTTTGATGGCGTAATCGGCGGCGGCATAGTGCCAGGCAGCCTGATTTTGCTTGGCGGCGATCCGGGTATTGGCAAATCAACCCTGGCCTTGCAGATATCGATGCGTTTGGACGGCAGTGTGCTATACGTGTCCGGCGAAGAATCGGTCCATCAGATTAAACTGCGCGCTTCCCGCCTCAGTAAGGATCATCAGTTGGAAGTCCTGGCCGAGACAGGCCTAAACGCGGTGCTGGCCACGGTGGAAGCCAAGCATCCTCCGGTGGTAATTATTGATTCTATCCAGACAATGTACAGCGAGGAAGCTTCCGGCGTAGCCGGCGGCGTGGCTCAGGTAACTAACGCCGTGCAAAGAGTTATGCGCCTGGCCAAGCAGCTGCATATTTCCTTTATTATAATCGGCCATGTGACCAAGGAAGGGTATCTGGCCGGCCCAAAGACTTTGGAGCATATGGTGGACACGGTTCTTTATTTGGAAGGCGAACGTTTTGCCAGTTTTCGGATATTGCGCTGCGTTAAAAACCGTTTTGGCACGACGAATGAGGTTGGGGTCTTTGAGATGCTAAAGGAAGGATTGGCGGAGGTAAAAAATCCTTCCCGGATTTTTATTGGCGAAGAGCAGCTGTCGGCTTCGGGCAACGTGATCACCTCCGTAATGGAAGGCAGCCGGGCTTTGCTGCTTGAGATTCAGGCCCTAACCTCGGTCACCAGCTTCGGCTATCCCAAGCGCACCACGGCCGGATTTGACGCCAACCGGCTGCAGCTTTTGACCGCCATTTTGTCCAAGCGCGCCGGATTAAATTTGTCCAACCAGGATATTTACATTAACGTGGTCGGCGGCATTAAAATTGCCGAACCGGCCGCGGATTTGGCGGTGGCGCTCTCTATTGTCTCGTCGCTTAAAGACGCGACGCTCGACGGCACCGTGGTTATGGGCGAACTGGGCCTTTCCGGCGAAGTCCGGTTTGTGCCGAATTTGGAACAGCGGATCCGCGAAGCGGAAAAACTCGGTTTTAAGCGGGTGATCTGTCCGCGCGGCAAGGCCAGTTTTAAAACCGGCAGGACGGAAATTTTGCCGGTCAGGACACTGGCGGAGGCAATGAAAGTGTTGTAGAGATTTCGTACGGGCTTATTATCAGTGATTATAAAAGTCGGACTCGCTTTAGCGAGTCCGACTTGTTTGGGATAAAATAAAAACGAGGGTTTCGGGTTTGGCGCATAAGGATAGCGCCGGAGTCCAAAACCCCCGTCCCGCAAACCGTGCCCCCTGCACGGCAGCGGAAAGCCGAGAGGTGGTTATGTTAGCAAGTCTTCCTTATCACGACCGATGGCGTCGCCTTCATCCCTGAGGACGATCGGACGTAGCCCTTACTTACATAACCAGTGGTTAGCTTAGCGATTCCAGAAGCCGTAACTCCCTGGTGTTGAATTCGGGTTCGTGGCGGACAGGGTGCCCCAATTTGCGTTGCAGTTTTGCCGAGGTCTCCCTGGCAGCTTCTTCCATGGAGATCAAGTTATCATCTTCCGCTTCTAGGTCAAGTGCGGCTTCTTCGATAGTGTCCGGAGGGTCTTCCCTTGCTATCCGGCCTAACGGCCGGGCCTTTCTGATGGTCATTATATTCTCCTAGAGTTTATGGTTTTCAGAAGAAAAAGCTAATCAGCATGGCTGGTTATATTTCCTTCTGTAACTTGGACAAATTATAGCATAATAAAAATTTGCCGCAAGTTTGCGGCAAAGAATGAATTGAGAGTTATTCAAAATGCACGGTTTTGCCTGCGATTTTTTGTTTGAGTTGGGGATAGCTGCCCAATTCCAAATCGTCCCGCAAAATTGCCAGGGCTTCCTGGCGGGCGGGCTCAATGAGCGAGACGTACGATGGGTTAAAATATTTAAAATTCCAGCCGGATTGGCTCTGGCCGTAAAGGTCGCCAAAGCCGCGCAGTTTTAAATCCAGTTCGGCCAGCTCAAAACCGTCGTTGGTTTTGGTAAATGATGCTAACCTGTCAACCGTTTCGGGGTTTTGGTTATCGGTAAACAAAAAACAGTAGCTCTGGTGTTCGGCGCGGCCGACGCGGCCGCGGAACTGGTGGAGCTGGGCCAGGCCAAACCGGTCCGCGCCTTCAATTACCATCACTGACGCGTTGGGCACGTCGACGCCGACTTCCACAACCGAAGTGGAAACCAGGACCTGGATTTTGTTGGCCAAAAAGCCGCGCATGACTGCTTCTTTGTCGGCGCCTTTAAGCTTGCCGTGCATTAAACCGATCGTAAGATTCGGAAAAATTTTTTGTAAGTTTAGGGTCTCTGATTTGGCGGCTTTAATTCCTAAGGCGTCGTTTTCCTCAATCAGCGGGGTGATTACAAACGCCTGCCTGCCAGACGCGATTTGTTTGGCAATAAATTCATAGGCCTTGGAACGATTAGTTGGTTCTATCAGGCGGGTAAGAATCGGTTTGCGTCCTGCCGGCTTGGTTTTAATTTGGGAAA
>JAJYJE010000061.1:0-4783 GCA_021789715.1 bacterium
TTACGCTGACTGTTGCCCGCGCCGGCCAAAATAAGACTCTGGACATCACAATAACCCGCGATACCATTCAGGTAAAAAGCGTAAAGTGGGAAGTGAAAAACGTGACAGAAAACAATGTCACGAAAAAAATCGCCGTCATTACCATTTCGCAATACGGAGATGACACTAAAGATTTGTTTGATCAGGCGGTTAATGACATATTAAAACAAAACATACAGGGCATTATTGTGGATGAGCGCAATAACCCGGGCGGCTATTTGCAGACCGCGGTGGATTTGGCTTCCGACTGGGTACCGGACGGCAAAGTCGTGGTAAGCGAGGCCCATAGCGACGGTTCAACCATCAAATATAATTCCCAAGGCACTGACAGGCTGGCCAATATAAAAACGGCAGTGCTGATCAACGGCGGCAGCGCCTCGGCCGCGGAAATTTTTGCCGGAGCGCTGCGCGATTACGGCAAGGCCGAACTGGTTGGCGAAAAGTCATTCGGCAAAGGCAGCGTCCAGGAGCTGATAGACCTTAAAGAAGGGGGCGCGGTTAAAGTCACGGTAGCGAAATGGATTACGCCCAATGGCCAGAATTTAAATCACAACGGTTTGGACCCCGATATTAAAGTGCCTCTTACTGACCAGGACGTGGCCGCCGGCAAAGACCCGCAAATGGACGCGGCAACGCAGGAACTGTTCAAATAAAATTATCCAAATTGGCCTAATTTGCCTGATTATTCCAAGAAATTTAAAATTCAGAAATTGGGAAATTAGAAATTTATAGGTCAATTGGAAATTAGAATAATTAGAATAATTTCTAATGCCGAGGATTTCCGCACAGCAATTAAGGAGTAAATATTTAAACTTTTTTAGGTCAAAGGGCCACATCATAATCCCTTCGGCGTCATTGGTGCCCGAGAACGACTCTTCCGTATTGTTTACGACCGCAGGCATGCACCCGCTGGTGCCTTACCTGTTGGGCCAGCAGCACCCGGGCGGCAAAAGGGTGACCAACATACAGCGGTGTATCCGCACCGGAGACATTGATGAGGTGGGCGATGAGACGCATAACACATTTTTTGAAATGTGCGGCAACTGGAGTTTTGGCGATTATTTTAAAAAAGAAGCCATAACTTGGAGCTTTGAGTTTTTAACGTCGCCCGAATGGCTGGGTATTCCGTTAAGCAGGCTGGCCATAACTTGTTTTGCCGGGGACGATGACGCGCCGCGGGATACCGAATCGGCTGAGATTTGGCAATCCCTGGGAGTGCCGGAGCATCGCATTTCTTTTTTGCCCAAAGAGAAGAATTGGTGGATTGCCGGCGAGACCGGCCCGTGCGGACCCGATACCGAAATGCATTATTGGATCGACGACGGACACGAAGCGCCCGCGATTTATGATCAAAACGAACCGCGCTGGGTGGAGATATGGAACGACGTGTTTATGCAGTTTGAGAAAAAGACGGACGGAACTTTACTGCCGCTCGAACATCCCAATGTGGACACGGGCTTGGGCTTAGAGCGCGTTTTGGCCGTGCTTAACGGCCAGAAGTCGTCGTATGATACCGATCTTTTTGCGGGCATGTGGGACGTATTGGCGCTTGATCAGGACATAATGTCAAATGATGAAATTAGAAAGGCCCGCATCATTCTTGACCATATCCGTGCCGCAACTTTTATAGTAGCTGACGGGGTTGAACCTTCAAACAAGGACAGGGGATATGTGTTAAGGCGTCTTTTGCGGCGAGCGATGGTTATGGCCAGGCTTTTGAACCTAAAGCATCATTGGCTGAATGCGTTGATCGGCCAGGTCGTTGCCAATTATGCCAAAGACTACCCGCATCTTGTTGAAAAGTCAGAGCGGATTTTTGCGGTTATAGAAAAGGAGCAAAAGAAGTTCGAGGCAACTTTGGAAAAGGGCCTAAGAGAATTCGAAAAGCTTATGCAAAAGAAGGGTGAAATCGCCGGCAAGGATGCGTTTGACCTTTACCAAACTTACGGTTTTCCCTGGGAACTGACCAAGGAACTGGCGGAAGCCGCAGGCCAGAAAGTGGATAAAACCCAGTATGAATCCGAATTTAAAAAGCACCAGGAATTATCCAGGACCGCTTCCGCCGGGCAGTTTAAGGGCGGATTGGCCAGTCACAGCGAAAAGATCGTCCGGCTGCATACCGCGACGCACCTGATGAACGCCGCGCTGCGCAAGGTGCTCGGGGAAAAAGTTTGGCAGAAGGGTAGTAATATTACCGAAGAGCGCACTCGGTTCGATTTTACGCACGATAAAAAAATGACGGACGAAGAAAAGGCCAAAGTAGAAGAGTTGGTTAACGGCTGGGTCGCCCGCGATTTGCTGGTAAAAAAAGAGATCATGCCTTTGGAGGAAGCGCGCAAGCTTAACGCCATCGGCGTATTCGGGGAAAAATACGCCGATACCGTATCGGTATATACGGTTTATGACCCCCAAACGAACGAAGTTGTCTCCCGCGAATTTTGCGGCGGCCCGCACGTCGAACACACGGGAATAATCGGCAAGTTTAAAATACAAAAAGAAGAAGCATCCAGCGCGGGTGTCAGAAGGATTAAGGCGACGGTGGGGTAAGGGATCGAGTTTTCGGCTGTAAATTATCAATTATAAACTATAAATTGTCCTATGAAACTGGAATTCTACAATTGCCCGGCTCCGGACAATATCAAAAACATTAAATTGCCGGAAACGCCGGGTTTTGTTAAGTACCGGCCCGATTTTGGCGAAATAAAAAAGTACGCGGCGGAATATCAAAAATACAAAAATATCCTCATTATCGCCCACGGCGGCAGTATTACGTCGTTTTACGGATTCTACAGCGCTCTAAGGTATCAAGCAGCGAAAGACGCTTACTTTTTAAGCACGGTCGATCCCGACTATATTTATGAATTAAAGCAAAAATTGAAGCCGGAGGACACTCTGGTCGTTGCCATAAGCAAATCCGGAGAAACGATTACCCAGATAGAAATGCTGGCTCAATTCGTAGGCTATCCTATGGTCGCCGTGACCGGGAAAAATAGTCCGCTGCGCGCCATCGCGGAAAATTTAAAAATTCCCGTAATTATACATCCGCCAATCGGCGGCCGCTATACCGGCCTGACCGAGGTCGGTTTGCTGCCGGCCGGGATTGTCGGCTTGGATGTTAACGGGATTTACCAAGGCGCTCAAATTTTTTACAGCCTGTACCAAAACGACAACCTGGCCTGGCGCGCTGCGTCGGTATTTTATCAACTCGAGCAAAAAGGGGTAACGGATGTTTTTATGCCGTTCTATTCCCATAATTTGTTTCCAATGAGCGCGCTGATTGTCCAGCTCTGCCACGAAAGCTTTGGCAAGTCCGGCAAAGGCCAGACATATTTTGCCCACGAAGCGCCGGAGTCGCAGCATCATACCAATCAGCGGTTTTTTGGCGGACAAAAAAATATTGCCGGTTTTTTTACATCGAGCGAGACGTTTTTGCGCCCGACAACGACCAGCTACCCTCCGGCAATCCATAGCGTGCAAATTAAAGGCCATCATTTGGCCGATGTGAACAAGATACCCCTGGAGAAAGTTCTGGAATATGAATTACAGGGTACGCTTGAGGACGCCAGAATTAACGGCATACCGGCGGCCCACCTTTCCATCGGCGGTTTTTCCGCGGAAGAGATTGGCCAGCTTACCGCGTTCTGGCAGCTTTACGCGGTGTACGCTTCGGTACTGCGCGGCGTCGACCCGTTCGACCAACCCCAAGTGGAAAGCAGCAAAAAAATCAGTTTTAACAAGCGCTTGCAGTATAAGGGCTTGTTATAATCAGAGCTCAACAGGCACGGCTAATAAAAGGGTTCTCCGGATTTGCCGGGCGCTGGCTAGGGGCCTCTCATTGCATTCGGCGCGGCAGCTGGGTATAATTAATGTAAAGCTTGCCGTTTTGCCAATTTTTCTAAATTTTGTCAATTTTGAATGACTCCTTCCATCTACATAAATTTGGAAGACGACGTGTCCGCCGTTTCCAGCCGCTTAAAACGGGAAAAAGCCGAGCAGGTTATTTTAGTGTGCCCAAAACGCTGTTTGCTTTTAAGCGATCCGATTAATTTAAAGCTTCTTAAGACGCAGGCTGACTCGCTCGGAAAAGAAGTCTTTATTTTAACTATGGATGAGAAAGGCAGGTCTTACGCCCAGGCTGCCGGTTTTGGCTTGCGGGATTTGCCGCGTCCCGGCCGTTCTCGGGATATTTCCGACGTTAAAGTTCCGGTTCGAGATATGGCTATGGCTAAAGAGGAAGCGTCCGGCGATGAAGCCGGCGCGGCAGCCCTGGTTAGCTCCGCCGCCGAAGGTTTAAAAAGTATTGCGAGGGCAATCGGTTTGGAAAAAACCGCCGAGGAAACCGGGCAGGCGGAACCAAAAGTAACATTGCCTTCCGCGCGCCCCGTGTTAAACAGCGCCGTCAGCCCGGCTGTTCCCCGGTCCGAAGTTTTTAAGACCGGAGATGCCGCTTTTGAGCCGGCGGTCCGCGACACAATTTTTCCCAAAGAATTGGAAAAAAAACTCAAAACGGAACGGCAAAGGCGCGCGCATACCCGCATGGCGGGAGCATTGGTCGCCGCGGCGCTGCTGGTGCTTTTAGCCGTGGTTTTTGTAGTGTTGCCGAAAGCTGTAATTACCGTATACCCGAAAAGCGAACCGGTGGCCAGAGACATGGATATCACTTTAAGCACCAGCGCCAGCGCGCCGGATCCCGCGCAGCTGGTTATGCCAGCCGTCAGTGTTAACGATACACTGAGTTACGGCA
>JAJYJE010000061.1:4793-6082 GCA_021789715.1 bacterium
TAAACAGCAAGTCGGCACCAAGGCCGACGGTACGGTCAAAATTTACAATTTTACCAAAGAGCCTATCAAATTGAAATCTTCCACCACAGTGCTCAGCGTAAACGGGCAAACTTACGCGCTGGTGCCGGGTATCGTGACAATTAACCCCACGCGGTATTCCAATCCGCAAACCAAAGAGATTGACCCGGCGAGCGTCGGCGACTCAATAGAAATTACGGCGACCCAGGGCGGAGAGCAGTCAAACCTTCCGGCGGGCACGCGCCTGGAAATCACCAATCAGGTTTTTGGCAGCAAGCCGCAATATTTGTATGCCCAGTCGGATACGCCGATTACCGGCGGGGTGTCGCGTTATCTGTCCGTGGTTACGGCTGACGATTTGGCCAATGCCGAAAACAGCCTTAAGCAAAATATTATCAGCCAGGAGCGAGACAAGCTGGCGGCCAAAGGTTTGGCGCTGCTGGATAACGCTTATTCCGTACAAATTACCAACTTTGCCAGCGACAAGCTGGCCGGAGTGCAAAGCCCGACGTTTAACGCGCAGATGTCGGCCGTAGTTACCGGGTTGGCTTTTAATAAGGACAATCTGTCCAAGCTGATATTTGATCGGGTTAATCAAACTGTTTCGGACAATAAAACGCTGGAATCTGATTCCGATCTGGCAAACAGTTATCAAATCAAGAGCGTTGATTTAACCGCGCAAACCGCGGTGGTAAGCGCCCATTTTCAAAGCAGCGCGGTTTATAACGTGGATGTTAAAGATTTGCCTCAAGAACTGACCGGCAAAACAGAAAGCCAAGTTAATGAAATTTTGATGTCCAAGCCGGAAATCAACCGAATAGACGTGACAATGGTGCCCTCTTGGCAAAAAACCTTTCCGTGGTTTGCCGGCAAAATCAGTGTGCAAATCGCCAAATAAATTATAAAGTTCTTGTAAAAAGGGAATTTAGTAATTTTTGGCTGTTTTAACCGTCTTTTAAGACAATTAAGTAAGCAAAAACGGGAAAAATAATTTTGCCAGTCTGGCGTATAGCGATTTTATACGCTTTAGACAGCCAATAAAATTAAATAAACGCATATGACCCACCATTTTATGGATCGGGTCTGCCTCAAAAGAGTCCGCCGAGACCTGGCAGATTCTTGTTTTGTTATGGCCATACTTTTGGCCACGGTAAGTTTTGGCATTTTTGGCGCGCCTGGCGCTGTTAGAGCCGACGGCTTAACTATTGACAATCAGTCGATGAGTAATGGCGTTTATGGCCAGCCGTACGAGCAATATTTTACCGCGACAG